>NZ_CP019225.1:3256209-3328320 GCF_010222815.1 Synechocystis sp. CACIAM 05
ATATGGTAACGAATTTGATACACGCAATGACTAGCCCGTTTTAGTTCCATTACGGAATTCTAATACTTTGGGGTTGCTTATTAAACTCTAAGATGCGGAACCCGGGACTTGAACCCGGAAGTCCTTACGAACACTAGAACCTGAATCTAGCGCGTCTACCAATTCCGCCAGTTCCGCTTGCGGTGGTTTTGCTTACCGAAAGATCATCATCCCCCAGGATTGACTGGAAGTCAACAGGCTTTTGTCAAGAAATAATAGCGGCTTAATTTTTTTGATACCATGGGGAACTGCCGACTTTTCCCCGGCCCTATCCCGAAATCACCATGGCATTAATCGTTCAAAAATTTGGCGGCACTTCCGTTGGCACTGTGGAGCGTATTCAAGCGGTGGCCCAACGCATTAAACGAACTGTGCAGGGAGGCAACTCCCTGGTGGTGGTGGTGTCGGCCATGGGAAAAAGCACCGATGTGTTAGTGGATTTAGCCCAACAGATTTCCCCCAATCCCTGTCGCCGGGAGATGGATATGTTACTTTCCACCGGGGAACAGGTATCCATTGCTTTGCTGAGTTTAGCCTTGCAGGAAATAGACCAGCCCGCCATTTCCCTCACCGGGGCCCAAGTGGGTATTGTCACCGAAGCCGAACATAGCCGAGCCCGCATTTTGGAAATTCGCCCCGATCGCCTGGAGCACCATTTACGGGAAGGAAAAGTGGTGGTGGTGGCCGGATTCCAGGGCATTAGCAGTGTGGAGCATCTAGAAATTACCACTCTGGGGCGGGGTGGTTCGGATACTTCCGCTGTGGCCCTGGCGGCGGCTCTGAAGGCAGATTTTTGTGAAATTTACACCGACGTGCCGGGGATTTTAACCACCGATCCCCGTTTGGTGCCGGAAGCCCAACTCATGGCGGAAATCACTTGTGATGAAATGTTGGAGTTGGCCAGCTTAGGAGCAAAAGTACTTCATCCCCGGGCGGTGGAAATTGCCCGTAATTACGGCATTCCCTTGGTGGTGCGTTCCAGTTGGAGTGATGAACCGGGTACTAGGGTGGTGGCTCCTCCGGTGCAAAACCGTTCCTTGGTGGGGCTAGAAATTGCCAAAGCAGTGGACGGAGTGGAATACGATGCCGATCAAGCCAAAGTTGCTCTGTTGCGGGTGCCCGATCGCCCTGGGGTGGCATCAAAATTATTTCGGGATATTGCCCAACAACAGGTGGACATTGATTTAATTATTCAATCCATCCACGATGGCAACAGTAATGACATTGCTTTCACCGTAGTCAAGGACCTATTGGGCACCGCCGAGGCCATTACCAGCGCCATTGCCCCGGCCCTCCGCAGTTACCCCGAAGCGGATCAAGAAGCGGAAATCATTGTCGAAAAGGGTATCGCTAAAATTGCCATTGCTGGAGCAGGCATGATCGGTCGCCCTGGCATCGCTGCCAAAATGTTCAAAACCCTGGCTGATGTGGGGGTCAACATTGAAATGATTTCCACTTCGGAAGTGAAAGTTAGTTGTGTTATTGATCAACGGGACGCAGACCGGGCGATCGCCGCTTTATCCAATGCCTTTGGGGTAACTTTATCTCCGCCTAAAAACCAAACGGACACTTCCCATTTACCAGCGGTGCGGGGGGTAGCTCTAGACCAAGACCAGGCCCAAATTGCCATTCGCCACGTGCCCGATCGCCCTGGCATGGCGGCCCAACTGTTCACCGCCCTAGCGGAGGCTAATATCAGTGTGGATATGATTATCCAATCCCAACGCTGTCGCATTAATCAAGGCACTCCCTGCCGGGACATTGCTTTTATGGTGGCGGAAGGGGATAGCAGTCAGGCTGAGGCGATTTTGCAGCCCCTGATCAAAGATTGGTTAGATGCGGCCGTAGTGGTCAACAAAGCCATTGCCAAAGTCAGCATTGTTGGTTCCGGCATGATTGGGCATCCGGGGGTGGCGGCCCACTTCTTTGCTGCCCTGGCCCAGGAAAATATCAACATTGAAATGATTGCCACCTCGGAAATCAAAATCAGTTGTGTGGTGCCCCAGGATCGGGGAGTGGATGCTTTGAAAGCTGCCCACAGTGCTTTTAATCTGGCTGGCACGAAAACCGTCACTGTTCCGGCTTAGATAAGCATTGATTATTAAGAGCTAATTTCTAGAGAAAATCTTAATAGATCTCAATTCCCTATCTGACAAGCATTCAGTATGTTTGTAGGTTTTGCTATACCAAGCACTGAAAGCGCTGTTGTTACATGACCTCAGCAGACTTATGAAATCAAATCCAAGATAAAACCTATGCGATTTTTATCTAAACCTCAATATTTTAGTCTATCGTCGGAACTTACCAAAAATTGCGGTAGAATCCAAACAAATTGGATCTACTTGGTGTGTGGAGAGAAAGACAAATGAGCATTATCAGGCAAATTCCATTGCCCGTACTACTAGCGACAGTTTTAACTTTGGGGATAGGATGCATCCAGGGTAATGCTGAAACTTTAACTGCCTCAGAATTCGAGGAGACTAAACCTTTCCGTTCCACCACAAGTCAAATTTCTACCCTGACTCATATTATTGTGACCGATGATGGAGTGATTATTCCCATAGTTGCAGATGGTGTCATATATCCGCCGGAGATCAAATCTGATGAAAATCGTGTATTTCTAACTCTACAGGGCTTAGAGCTAGCACCATCCATCTCCATTGAGTCCCGAAACACCCGCCCAGAAGCTTCCCTGGTTAAACGTCGTCTCAGAGTTAAGCAAACCGAACCAGGGGTAGTGGAAATCAGCCTCACTGCCGGCCAACAGGAATGGACTTTGACTCCCTATAACCAAGGTCTTTCCCTCGTTCCCACGGCGATCGCCCGCAGTCAATGGAGTGCGCCAACCGTTGGTCAAGCGGAACTATCTTCTGAAATGCCACAAGCTTTCCCTGTTAAGGAAGACATGGTGGCAACGGAGGAGAATCTACCAGAACAGACCACAGTTCTATCACCCCTCTCTGGGCCCAACTCCCTTGGGATTCCAGAGGAAGTTGACGAAGTGAAAATAATTGCCCAAGCTGAACGGAAAGTAGAAATTAAAAACGTTGAAGAGCTCCAAATTGTCAGCGCCCCGGTGATTCCCTCTAACCTGTATGTGAAAAACCCAAATGATGACAACCAGGAAAATGCTGATTCAGAACAACCAAAACTAGTAGCAGAAGTAGTTGAACAAATTCCCTCGAATTCCTCGGAGATAATGGCGTCGAACGAGACCAACAATGAAATTCAGGAAGTTACCTCCACTAAGGTGGCTAGTGTTCCCACATCTGCAGTTAGCCCCGGCTATTCTAACAACTTCCCATTTTTGCTGGCTCAATCTCCTCCAGGGCAATCGACTGTAGAAGAATTGAGGGAGCAGTTACTCATTCCCCCAATCGATGACGCCAAATTAGCTCGAGTCTACTACCCCACCCTAACCTTTGGAGTACCCAGTGCTTTTGGTCCCAGCTGGGGAGACATTTACATCAGTGGAACAGGAGCTACCCCTGGTAACGATCGAGATGGGCAAGTGGATGGCAGCATCAGCATGGGTTTTGGTTTAGGCGATCCCGTCGAAAACGTTGGTCTCAATTTTGCCTATAACATTGGCAGTATCAACAACTTTGGTCAGAACGGTACCTTTGATATGTCCGCTTCCCGCATGGTTTACCAGGACCCCATCACTGCAGTTGCCATAGCCGCCGGTTGGAGCGATTTCGCCCGTTATGGAGGGAATGCTGTTCAGGACTCAACCGTTTGGGGGACAGTGACAAGCTATTCCTTCCTGCGGCCTGACGATCCCGTTAATAAACTTCCTCTATTGCTGTCGCTGGGCGTCGGAGGAGGTTATTTCCGTCAGGATCCGGCTAGCACCGGTGTTTTTGGGGGCGTGGGCCTACAGATAGCACCTCAAGTTGGGGTGGGCATACAATGGAGTGGAGTAGGTTTAAACCTCGGTCTTTCCTTTGTTCCTGTCCCCACTATTCCCTTAACCCTCACAGCAACAGGGACGGATTTAACCAATAACAGCCCTGGGGGAACTCGGTTTGTTTTTAGTCTGAGCTATGGCTTCAACTTCTTGCCCTCTCCCGGATCGAGATAGCTCTCCATAAAGGGCAGTGATGTTTTTTTGACTTTTCATTCTTTGGTGGTGACACAATGATCAAAAAATTTGCTTGGGCGTTGAGTCCTTTATTAATGGTTACTCTTTCTTGCCCCCAACCTTCTTTTGCCGGTTCCACGTCGGCGGCTACCAGTGGTGGAAACTTTGGCAGCTATAGCAATACCGTTTTTACCGTTCCCAATGTCGGCAACATCCCCGACGCTGACTTTTTCCGCACAATACTAGGGGAAATACCAGACCCCATTATTGTAGATGTCATCGTAGAAGGGAGAACCATTAGCACAGAAACCTTTGCGACCTTCGAGACAGCCTATGATTATCTGGTATCAGTTATTGAGCGGGCAGACCCCAATGAAATTATTACGGTACGAGCGGGAACAGCAACTATCACCATTGTGCGGCAGTTTGCACAGGCTAGCGCTGGCATCAAAGACTTAGCCAGTACCGCTGATTCTAGTTTGACGGTGGCTTCATTGTCCATGAATAGGGGTTTGGGCATTGAGTCGTCGCAAATTGCCCAAAGTGAGACGGCCACCAACACCCTTACCTTTGAGAGGGAAAATGAAAAAGTCGGTGAGTTAACCATTGAAACTAACCCGGACCTGGCCGACGTTGCTTCTATTGTGGCAGCAATATCCTTTGCGGCAGGTATTGACCTTGACCAGGTGGGGACGGCAAGCAACATGGTACTGGCCGGTGCAGATCCAGACTCCACTGCTTATTTGATGTTAGCGATGCGGAAAATCCAGAATAGCGACCAAGTTGATATCAGAGTCGTGGATTTTGCCATCAACACCTTCAACGATATTGTCAACAAGGGAAATTTAGAAACCATCAGTGCTTTGGGTGATTTACCTGGATTTTTATCCATTCGAGAAACCTTGGTTGCCGCTAGTCTGGCATCTCCCTAGGGCTGAGGATTTTTTTGAAAATTTCAGGCTGTCTGGATCCTATGTTAATGGGTTAACGGATGTATATCCTTCTGTTTCCCCTATGCCAGCCCAACGAATTACAACTTATAACTAATAAAAGTAGGTCGCGGTAAGTTCCCCTTTACTTTACAGATGGGGTTCTTATTCTGGCCAGTGTTGAGTGTGTAAGGTATTGAAGCACCTCGTCAAGGGCGGTTTTGACCCCCTGGAAGTATTTTCTGCCGTTGTTAAGCTAAAGAAAATGATCACAGTTGCCTGTGGTATTTTTTCATTCGATTCTTTTCGGTACGACTTTCGACAATTTTCGCTAATATTTCCCTTATGACTACCGCCGCCGTTGCCAATCTCCCACTTCAAGGTCGGGGTCTGCCTGCTTTCGATAAAATTCAAGCCACCGATGTGGAGCCCGCAGTGACCATCTTGGTGCAAGAACTAGAAGCCCAGTTAACCGAGTTGGAAGAGGAAATCTTATGTTAAACGTTACTGTTGAAGAAATACAGTGTGATCCTTTGAAATATCTTCAGCAAGTAGAGGCAGGTGAGACTATCGTTATTGTTAGATTTGACAAGCCGATCGCCGAACTCAAACCTATTACCAGTAGTAAGCAATTGCGACCGTTCGGTTTGTGTGCAGGCGAGTTTACCGTTCCAGATGATTTCGATGATCCTCTTCCGGAAGATATTCTCAGTGCATTTGAGGGCAAATGAGGATTTTGCTAGATACGCACATCTTTTTGTGGTTTATCAGTGGCGATACCCAGTTATCAGCGGGTGTTCGGGATGCAATTCGTGATCCAGACAATGAGGTCTACCTGAGTTCAGTTTCTGTCTGGGAAGCAATTGTCAAATACCAGTTGGGCAAGCTTCCTCTACCAGAGTCTCCCGAAACGTATTTGCCTAAACAGCGCGAGCTTCATCAAATTGCCAGCCTTGCTCTTGATGAGAGTACTGTGATTCAATTGGCTGAACTGCCACCACTACATCGTGATCCATTTGACAGAATGCTTGTCTGCCAAGCCTTACAGAATTGTCTGACAATTGCGACAGTAGATTTAGCAGTTCGTGCCTACTCAGTTAGTGTCATGTAGCAGCGCAGACCAACAACGTTGCCTGATTTTTTCATTGCCTTCATGTCAGAATTTAGGGAGTGGTTTATCCACAAGCATTTTTCCTCTGACCCAAACTTTTCTGTTTTTCCATCACCATGACCCACACCGCCATTGCCAATCCGCTCCTTCAAGGCCGGGGTTTACCTGCCTTTGACAAAATTCAACCCACCGATGTGGAACCGGCAGTGACCACCCTGGTGCAGGAATTAGAAGCCCAATTAACTGAGTTGGAAAAAACTGTGCAGCCCACCTGGGAAGGATTGGTGGAACCCCTAACGGCCCTGGAGGAAAAGCTGAGTTGGACTTGGGGCACCGTTTCCCATTTGATGGGGGTGAAAAATAGCCCCGAATTGCGCCATGGCTTTGAACAAGTGCAACCGCTGGTGGTGGGTTTCATTAGCCGTTTGGGGCAAAGTCGTCCCCTTTATGAAGCCTTTGTGGCCCTGCGGGATAGCGCCCAATGGGGAAATCTAGAGCCAGCCCAGCAACGCATTGTGGAAAGTAATATCCGGGAAGCGGAACTGGGGGGCGTAGGGTTAACGGGGGAAAAACGGGACAGGTTTAACGCCATTCAATTGGAACTGGCGGAATTGGCCACCAAATTTTCCAATAATGTGTTGGATGCCAGCCAAGCGTTTGAGTTGAAACTGACCACCAAGGAAGAAATTGCCGGCTTGCCGCCGAGTTTATTAGCTTTAGCGGCCCAAACTGCCCAACAGAAAGGGGGAGCAAATGCCACCCCAGAGGAAGGTCCCTGGCTAATTACGTTGGACTACCCCAGCTATCTTCCTTTTATGAAATATAGTCAGCGGGAGGATCTGAGGGAAAAGGTTTACCGAGCCTTTATTCGTCGGGCGGCGGATGGGCAGTGGGATAACCATCCCTTAATTGAGAGAATTTTGGCGCTACGACTGGAAAAGGCCCAGTTGCTAGGTTTTGACACCTATGCGGAGTTGAGTTTGTCCCGCAAAATGGCCCCCAATGTGGCGGCGGTGGAAAAACTGCTGGAGGAGCTAAGGGTTCCCAGTTACGAGGCGGCGGCCCAGGAATTTGCTGATTTGCAAAAATTTGCTGGGGTGGAAAAATTACACCATTGGGATACGGCCTATTGGTCAGAACGGCAACGGGAACAGGAATTTGATTTTGATGCGGAGGCTCTGCGGCCCTATTTCCCCCTGCCCCAGGTACTGGAAGGATTATTTGCCTTAGCTAAGCGGCTATTTGGGGTCACCATTCAAACTAGTGAAGAAGAGGTTCCTGTTTGGCACCCCGATGTGCAATTTTTTCAAGTGTTGGATGAATCGGGCACGGCGATCGCCAGTTTTTATTTGGATGCCTATAGCCGGCCGGCGGAAAAACGGGGCGGTGCGTGGATGGCGGATTGCTTAAACCGGGGTCAGGAATTAATCGATGGGCAAAAATCCCTACGTTTGCCAGTAGCTTATTTAATTTGTAACCAAACGCCGCCGGTGGGGGACCAGCCCAGCCTGATGACTTTTTACGAAGTGACTACCCTATTCCATGAATTTGGCCATGGGTTGCAACATTTACTAACCACGGTTAATTACAGCGGTGCGGCGGGCATCAATAATGTGGAATGGGATGCGGTGGAATTGCCCAGCCAGTTTATGGAAAATTGGTGCTATGATCCCACCACCCTGTTTAGTTTGGCTAAGCATTACCAAACCGGGGAGACCTTACCCCAGGCGGAATACGAAAAAATCCTCGCCACCCGCAACTTTATGACCGGCTCTGCCATGCTCCGGCAAATTAATTTCAGCCTGGTGGATTTGGAATTGCATCACCGCTATCGTCCCGACGGCCCAGAAACCATTGAGCAAATTGGCGATCGCCTGGCGAAAATTACCACCATTTTGCCTCCCCTGCCGGAAAATGCTTTTCTCTGCTCCTTTGGCCACATCTTTGCCGGGGGTTACGCCGCCGGTTACTACAGCTATAAATGGGCAGAAGTGCTCAGTGCCGATGCCTTTGCTGCCTTTGAAGAGGTGGGGTTAGACAACGAAGTCGCTGTGCAAACCACGGGTAAACGTTTTCGGGAAACGGTGTTAGCCCTGGGGGGAAGCTTAGCCCCCGCAGTGGTGTTTGAGAAATTCCGGGGACGGCAACCGGAAACTGCGCCCCTATTGCGTCATAACGGTTTACTACCCAGTGCAACTTGATCCATTGCCCAATTGCATTGACTGAGCAATTAACCTTGCCAACTCCTCTGTTTCCCCTGCGGAATTAGCCGTGGGGTCGGTGGAGTTGGGGGTTCGAGGTATAATTCTGAATACTATTGGGAATAGCCTAAATTACAGTGTCCATTCAACTCGGTATCATCGGCGGTGGAGTAATGGCTGAAGCCATCCTGGCCCGCTTAATCGCAGAAAAGACCTATGCCCCAGAAGAAATAATTGTGGGGGAGCCCCACGGTGCCCGGCGGGATTATCTCCAAAAAACCTATCAAGTTCGGGTTTCCCCCGATAACCAAGAGGCGGCCAATGTTTCTGAGGTGCTGCTGTTGGCTGTCAAACCCCAGGTGCTAGACCGAGTGCTGGCCAGCTTAGCAGGAGGAGCCAATCGTCCCTTGGTAATTTCCATTTTGGCCGGGGTTTCTCTGCAAAGAATTCAAAAGGGTTTTCCCGACCATGCCATCATCCGGGCCATGCCCAATACCCCCGCCACCGTTGGGGCCGGTATGACGGCGATCGCCGCTAATAAAATGGTAGAGCCAGATCAGTTGGCCAAGGCTAAGGCCATCTTTTCGGCGGTGGGCAATGTGGTGGAGGTGCCGGAAAATTTAATGGATGCGGTGACGGGGGTTTCCGGTTCGGGACCGGCCTACGTAGCTTTGATGATCGAAGCCCTGGCCGATGGTGGTGTTTTGGCCGGATTACCCAGGGCGATCGCCCAAAAATTGGCTTTGCAAACAGTGTTGGGCACAGCGGAGTTAATCAAGGAAACGGAGGAGCACCCTGCCCAGATTAAGGATAAAGTTACCAGTCCGGGGGGCACCACCATTGCCGGGGTAGCAGTGTTGGAAAAAATGGGTTTCCGTTCCGCCATCATCGAAGCAGTGCGGGCCGCCTATCGCCGTTCCCAAGAATTGGGCAAAAAATAAATGAACAACGGCATCTAGTGCAGTGCTTGATGCAAACTTTGCAAACTAGGCAGGTCGAACATCAAAGCATCATCGGGGTTAACTTCGGTGAAATGGTGCACTAGCAATAGACCCACAATGGTCCAGGTTTGGTAGGAACGGGACTGTTGCCCTACCCAAAAGCCCGTGGGGCCGTCAAAATACTCAGCCCATTTATGTTTGGGCAAACGGCGCAAAAGTACTTCGTAGTTATTGCGGATTAAATTCCCCATTTCCGCATACTCCACCGTACCGTAGTTGGAATGACAGCTATGGCGGAGCACCGCTACCACCAGAAACCAGAATAAACAGGGCCAATGGCCAGCATTGTGGTAACACCAGGGTAAATTTTTGCGGTCAAAGCCGGTTTTACTGCGCCAATCGTCATCTTTGAGGGGGGGATGGCAAATTCTCAGGGGCATTTGGGCACATAATTCCCGCTGATTATTCAATACCAAACGGAAAAAGGAACGTTGCTGGGCCAAGCTGGTGACGTCAAAAATCGCCCCCAAGCAATTACCCAGGGAGAAAAAGCGAAAATCCGGGCGACCTGTGCGGATATTGCCGATTAAATAGCCTCCTCGATCGCCGAGCCAATCCTGGAGCCAGTTGGGAATGGTTTCTGTGTGGACATTATGTTCGTTGCTGGCTTCTTCACCGTACTGTTCCGTGGGACGGCGGCGGAGAGCTTGGACAATATTGCAATTAATCCAATAATGCTTGAGCAGATAGGTGCGGAGTTTTTTGAGCCAATCCACACTCAGGTTAAATTGATGACTCTGCTCCATCGTGAAGCTGTCAAAAGGATGGTCTTTATTGCTGCAATAACCCTTCGCCTTGAGGTCAATTAACAGTAACCCCGCCGCACTTTTCAGGGCTCCGTAGAGCAGGGTTTGGATTTCCAACGGCGCTCCCCACACATCCATGGGACGGTCAATCATAAAGGCCCCGTCGGGCACAAACAAAGTGGGCGCATCCCGAAAGACTGGATGGAGAATAAGGTTTAAAAACTTTTGTAGCCCCAATTGCACATGGGTTTGTCTAGCCCAAGCTTCATTGCCGGTTCTTTGCACGTAGTAATAGGCCAAAATGGGCCACCAGAGGGACGCATCCACCGAGCAAACCCGACCGATCGCCCGTTGGCCATAGTCTGCCTTGAGTTCATGGTTTTCCGTTTCCACAAAACTGGTGGGAAAAATGCCGTAGGTGGGAAAGCCCTTACTTTGGAGGGTGAGGCAAATTTCCAAAAAGTTTTGGACAATTTCCGTTTCATTTTGCAGTAACAAGAAGATCATCACCGGCACATTATCCCGAATGAAAACTTCCGTATAGTTCAAATCATGGTGATCCGATTGGGGAATGGCCGCCACCGTCCCCACGTATTGCCCATTGATTTTGACCATGGCCTTTTCGTAGAGCAAACGGCGGGCCTGGTCTAGGATTTGTTGAGCCTGGGGGGATTTCATAGCAAAAGATTAGGATTAATCTATGGGTCAAACTTAATTTTCCTGAACTAGTCTGACGATGTAAAGCATTTGGTTTGCTAGGCTGACAGATAGTAGGGTTCTAGCTCGTTCCCTCAATATCCAATATCCCAACACTGGCAGATTTTTACCCGGCTTTCCCTGAAACTGGTGGATCAGGGGATTTTTAAAATTTACCCTAGGCCGACAGATGGGCGATCGCCACATTGCCAATGGAGCTATCAAAGCTAACATTGAGTAATGTTTGCCAACGGGCCAAAATCTCCTGCTCCCCGGCTCGGTTAATATCGTCCAAAATAATGGTGCTGTGGGGAGCCAATTGCGGCTGGAAAAAAGGCAATGCAGGAAACCGTGAGTATTGAATGTCTTCTCGGTAAGCGGGCGGTCCATCTACTAACAGGCAATCAATGGTTTTGTTGGCCGGCAACTGGTGACGGATCTTCTGGCGATCGTACCACTCTCCATTGTCCAAGGCCAGTTCGCAGGGTTCCAAGGGGGCATGAATAAGATGGACGTAGGTAGTTAACTCTTCCCTCGCCAAGGCATTTTGCAACAGATTTAACCAATCCAAATTATTTTCGATGCAGTGGAGTTTCCCCTGCAAACCATTGCGGCGAAATAAACGGGCAATATACAAAGTGGATACACCACCGCCGCATTCCACAATGGATAAATGTTTGCGAATTAAAATTGTGTTGAGAATTTGTACCAATCCACTGGGGCGCAGAGCATAGCCACTCCAGGGCAAATAGTTGCCTGTCAACGGAGCCAAGTACTGCATGGCCAAGCTATCTTCCCAAATTTCTTGCAATCTTTGGTGGTTTGTTTCTGGGGGCAGGAAAGAAGGGTTGGGCATATATGGGCATATAAATTAGTTACAGCGCTTAGGTTAACATCCGTTTAAGCTATGGCAGAAGAAAGCCTTGCCGAAGCTATTCTATGCTAGATTCTGTCGGGGGAGTGTAACAATCCAAAGCAGTTATTTTTTGTTGGGGCAAGCCATGGAAGGGCAGTCAATCGAACTAGAACTAAGTGTCATGGCAATGCCGGAGTTAACCGACAGTACCGAAGCAGGCCATACCGCTGGGGTGAAAACTGATTCCAATTCCCAGGCGATCGCCCAAGACCGTCGTTGGACCATTGACGACAGCGAAAACCTCTACCGCATCACTGGTTGGGGGGAACCTTACTTTTCCATTAATGCGGCCGGCCATGTGACCGTTTCTCCCCAGGCTGACCATGGGGGAGCATTAGATTTGTACGAATTGGTCAAGGGTTTGAGGCAAAGAAATATTGGCTTGCCTTTACTGTTGCGCTTTTCTGATATTTTGGCTGACCGCATCAATCGCCTTAATGCGGCCTTTGCCCGGGGCATTGCCCGTTACCGCTATCCCAACACCTACCGGGGGGTTTATCCCATCAAGTGCAACCAGCATCGCCACATTGTGGAATCCCTGGTGCGCTACGGCACTCCCTATAATTTTGGCTTGGAAGCCGGTTCTAAACCGGAGTTGATGATTGCCTTGGCCATGCTCCAACCCCAGGAGAACCCAGAGCCGGATCAACAAAATCAGCCTTTACTAATTTGTAATGGTTATAAAGACCGGGAATATATTGAAACCGCCTTGCTAGCCCGTCGTCTGGGGCATCGGCCGATTATTGTGGTGGAGCAGGTGGCGGAGGTGGCTTTGGCCATCGAAATTTCCAGCAATCTGGGCATTAAACCAATTTTGGGGGTAAGGGCCAAACTCAGTACCCAGGGCATGGGCCGTTGGGGCATTTCCACTGGCGATCGGGCTAAATTTGGTTTGA
This sequence comes from Synechocystis sp. CACIAM 05, assembly GCF_010222815.1. Taxonomy (GTDB): domain Bacteria; phylum Cyanobacteriota; class Cyanobacteriia; order Cyanobacteriales; family Microcystaceae; genus Synechocystis. Next base: position 3,268,829 of record NZ_CP019225.1, read on the forward strand.
CCATTCCGGAAATGTTGACGGCGATCGAGCAACTGCGCCAGGCGGAGATGTTAGATAGTCTGCAATTGCTCCATTTCCACATTGGTTCCCAGATCTCTTCCATCTCTGTGATCAAGGAAGCGATGACAGAAGCTAGCCAAATTTTTGTCCAGTTGGCCAAGCTGGGGGGCAATATGCGCTATCTCGATGTGGGGGGCGGCCTAGGGGTGGATTATGACGGTTCCAAAACCAATTTTTACGCTTCCAAAAATTACAATATCCAGAATTACGTTAATGATGTGATTTCGGCAGTGCAGGATGCCTGTGTGGCCGCTGAGATTCCCTGTCCTGTGCTGATTAGTGAAAGCGGCCGGGCGATCGCCAGCCATCAGTCAGTACTCATTTTCGATGTTGTGGCCACCAATGATATTAATCCCCCTTTGCCCAAGGTGAAGGCTAAAGACCATGCCATTTTGCGCAATTTGATGGAAACCTGGGAAACCATTACGGTGGATAATTACCAAGAGGCGTACCATGACGTGGAACAGTTTAAAACTGAGGCGATTAGTTTATTTAACTTTGGTTATTTAGGCCTGAAAGAAAGGGCTAAAGCAGAGGAACTTTATTGGGCTTGTTGCCGTAAAATTCTACAAATTTGCCGTCAGCAGGAATATGTTCCCGATGATTTGGAAAATTTGGAAGTTAACTTGGCTTCTATTTACTACGCCAATATGTCGGTGTTCCAATCGGCCCCGGATTCCTGGGCGATCGACCAACTTTTCCCGATTATGCCCATCCACCGTTTGGATGAAGAACCCACCCAGAGGGGCATTCTAGCGGATATTACCTGCGACAGCGACGGCAAAATTGACCGATTCATTGACCTGCGGGATGTCAAATCAGTGTTGGAACTGCATCCTTTAATGGAAGTGCATCAGCCGGGAACTCCCCCTAGGGTGGAACCCTATTATTTGGGCATGTTTTTGGTGGGGGCTTACCAAGAAATTATGGGTAATTTACATAATTTATTTGGGGACATCAATGTGGTGCATATTCAGATGAATCCGAAAGGTTACCAAATTGAGCATTTAGTGCGGGGAGATACCATTGCCGAAGTGTTGGGCTATGTACAATACGATCCCGAAGATTTGCTGGAAAATATGCGGCGCTACTGTGAACAGGCCATGGAAGATAAACGTATGAGCTTGGAGGAAGCCCAATTATTGCTGGAAAATTACGAGCGCAGTTTGTTGCAATACACCTACCTCAAGCCAACTTCAGGCATCCACACCAGCTAAATTGACGATGGTGGGGAATGGTAGAGCATTACAAAATATTCAAATCTCCTGTCCTCAATTCAGAACAAATTCGCCTCTTTGCCTATTTGCTTAAGCGCTTATGGGGCAGGAACTGGTTGTCGAAATTGGGTCTGGTCTGGCTAGGGGGTTGGGCCGTGGCCGAATCGGCGATGGGTCGGGGGGCTTCGGGATTGGCCACTGGAATGGTGGTGGTGTTATTGCCACTAGAATTAGCCGGAGGCATGAGGTTAGCGGCCGTATCAGAAGAGGCTGGGGTTTCCGTGGTAGTTACTTCCTCCACTACTTCTTCCGTTACCTGAGTTGTTTCCGTAGTCCCAGCCGGTTCCGTTGTTTCTGTGGTGGTTTCTTCAATAACAGCAATGTTCGTAGTGCCTTCTGTTGGGGCGATCGCCGTGGGGGTTTCTTCGGTGGGGACGTTGGTATCAGGGCCGCCATTGTTAGCAGTAGCCTGGGGGTTGGGGGCAGTGGTTTCCACCAGGTAGGATTCCCCCAATTTTTCTGGGCCGATGAAAATGGGTTCAAAGGCAACTTCTGCCCGGATGCTCAGCACCGTGCCTTTACGGGGTAATTGGCGATCGGTTTTGACCCACACCCGTCCGGTTTTATCTTGAATTTGGTAAGCACCCCCTTCCAAAAATGGGGCCACATTAACCACAATGCCCTGGATATTAACTGTCCGTTGATTGGAAATTTCCTCCAGTTTGGCAATGTCCAAATATTCCTGGGCCATGCCAAAGGGATTGATGGGGCTACAACTTACCATCCAGCCACTCAGGAACAGGGGAAAGAATAGTTTTCGACTTACCCAGGATAGCTTGGCAGTCATTGTCGCCCTCACAATCAATAGCTTCTCGACCACCATACTAGCCTATCCGGTTAATAATCCCGGAGCCTGATTATGCCACCCCTAGGACATGGCCAGCATTCTCTGGATCGGCTTCAGAGCGGCCGCCATGGTGGCCTCCGGTAAGGTAATATCCGGCGATCGCCGTTGCATAGCCCAATAGAGTTTTTCCAAAGTATTCAAACGCATATAGGGACACTCATTGCAGTCGCAATTGCTGTTATTGGGCAGGGGAATGAATTGCTTAGAGGGGGAAAGCTTTTCCATTTGGTGAATAATGCCCGGCTCCGTACCAACGATAAATTCTTTGCCCTGGGATTTACCCGAATAATTCAGTAACGCTGTGGTGGAGCCGATAAAATCTGCATGGCGCAGAATGGCTTCTTCACATTCAGGATGGGCAATGATTTCCGCCTGGGGATATTGAGTTTTCAGCTCCAGCAAACGCCGTTCCGAAAAGGTTTCATGGACAATGCAACTACCCTGCCACAACACCATTTCTCGCCCCGTTTGCTCCATAACGTAACGACCTAAATTGCGATCGGGGGCAAAAATTATCTTCTGATCCGGCGGCAATTGTTGAACAATTTTCACCGCATTGGAACTGGTGCAAATAATATCGCTCAGGGCTTTAATTTCCGCCGTGCAATTGATGTAGCTAATCACCAAATGGTCAGGATGGCGTTGCTTAAACTCGGCAAATTCCCGGGGGGGGCAACTGTCGGCCAAGGAACAGCCCGCTTCTAAATCTGGCAAAAGCACCAATTTATGGGGATTGAGAATTTTGGCCGTTTCCGCCATGAAATGCACCCCGGCAAAAACGATTACATCGGCATCGGTGCTGGCCGCCTGTTGGGATAGCCCCAGGGAGTCCCCCAAATAATCAGCAATGTCTTGGATCGCCGCTTCTTGGTAATAGTGGGCCAAAATCACCGCATTCAGCTCTTTTTTCAATTGCCGAATGGCTCCCACTAAATCACGGGGCAGGGTTTTTTGGGGCGGGGCAACGGCGGTAAACATTATTTTGGGACTCCTGGAAATATTTATAGTTAAAACTACCATAAATATTTTATCACAAAAACTAGCGGGGCATGGGTTAGCGCTTCATCCAGTTTATGCTAGGACAACCATTGACCTAGGGACAGTCGGGAGAGGAGGGTAATCACCCCAAAGCCCAGCAAAATTGTGCCGCTGAGGGGATTGAGCCAACCAGACCATTGGCGCAGTTGCAACAGTCGTTTTAAACTGCCAGCAAACAGGCCGACTAAAATGAGGGGGGCAACGTAACCGACGGTATAGGCCAACAGTAGCCCACTACCCAGTAACAAATCCTGGCGACTGGCCACCCAAGCTAGCAAGCTGGCTAACACAGGGGTGCTACAGGGAGAGGCGATTAGCCCAAAAGTCAACCCCGCCAATAGGGCCCGCAAAGCCGGGGGAAAATCGTCTTTAATCCAATCCGTTGCTCCTAAACTGGGAAACCGCAGGGGTAATAATTCCAACAGGTTTAATCCCATTAAAATAGCCACTAAACTGACCAAAATCGGTAAGCCTAGCCCAATTTGTCCATAAATTTTTCCCAAAGCCGCCGCCCCCAGCCCCAAGCTAGCCAAAGTAATGGCCAACCCCAGGGCAAACAAGAGGGATTGTTTTAAAGACTGCAGGCGATCGCCCTCGGTGGTCCCGCCAATGTAGGCAATGGTGAGGGGAAGCAAGGACAGTAAACAGGGGGTCAAACTAGTGACTAGCCCCGCTAGTAGGATGATCAGTAAACTAAGGGGAGTTAGTTGCCCCAGTTGTTCCACCACCAGGCGATCGGCCCATTGCTGGAGAAAAAAAAGCTGATTTTGCAGAGATTGCCACATTACACAGTTGCCCAAAAAGCCAAAAATTAAGTCTGAAATTTGCCGGCTGCCATTTCGCCCCTGGTTTATTGGCGAGGTTTGACCAGAGGAAAGATTAAGCCCAGGAAAAATTGAGAGTTGTTCAACAATGCTAAGCAATTCCCAGCCATCTTGCCAAAGACCATCTTCCTTCTGCCGCCACGCCCCAAACCGTTTGTCGGTAACTTATCCTGTTCCCCTGCATAAAATAGAATATTCACCGTTGACCATGAACTAATATTGCCGGAGAGAGAACCATCCCATGTTGCAAGCCTACCGTCGCCACGTTGCCGATCGCCAAAAGTTAGGCATTCCCCCCCTGCCCCTCAACGCCCAGCAGACTACTGAACTATGTGAACTGCTAAAAAATCCCCCCGAAGCGGAAAAAGAGGAATTGATGATGTTATTGCGGGATCGGGTTCCCCCTGGGGTGGACGAGGCGGCCTATGTCAAAGCGGGTTTCCTCACGGCGATCGCCAAAGGCGAAGTAACCTGTCCATTAATCAGCGGCCAAGGGGCGGTGGACTTATTAGGAACCATGATCGGCGGATATAATGTTCAATCCTTGATCGAACTGCTCAAGTCAAAAGATACCAACATTGCCAGTGCGGCCGCCACAGCCCTGAGCAAAACCCTGTTAGTCTTTGATGCCTTTAATGACGTACTCCATTTGAGTGATACCAACGGCTACGCCAAACAAGTAATTGATGCTTGGGCCGAAGGGGCTTGGTTTATCAACAAACCAGAAGTGCCGGAAAGAATTACGGTAACGGTATTTAAAGTGCCTGGGGAGACCAATACTGATGATCTGTCTCCTGCCCCCCATGCCACCACCCGCCCGGACATTCCCCTCCATGCCCTGGCCATGCTGGAAGCAAAAATGCCAGAAGGGTTAGGGACTATTGCCGAACTCAAACAAAAGGGCCATCCAGTAGCCTATGTGGGCGACGTAGTGGGCACTGGCTCTTCCCGTAAATCCGCCATCAACTCCGTGCTCTGGCACATTGGCACAGATATTCCCTTTGTGCCCAATAAACGGGCCGGGGGTTACATTCTGGGCGGAAAAATCGCCCCCATCTTTTTCAACACTGCCGAAGATTCCGGTGCCTTACCCATTGAGTGCGATGTTAACCAACTCAACACCGGCGATGTAATCACCATTTACCCCAGGGAAGGCAAAATCACCAACAAAGCGGGGGAAACCATCACCACTTTCCAACTGAAACCGGAAACCATTTTGGATGAAGTGCGGGCCGGAGGTCGTATTCCCCTGCTCATCGGCCGGGCTTTAACTGATAAAACCAGGGAAGCCCTAGGATTATCACCTTCTCCTCTGTTTGTGCGCCCCACGGCCCCAGCAGATACCGGCAAAGGGTTCACCCTCGCCCAAAAAATGGTGGGCAAAGCCTGCGGCGTACAAGGTATTCGTCCCGGCACTTCCTGTGAACCAATTATGACCACAGTGGGTTCCCAAGACACCACTGGCCCCATGACCAGGGATGAGTTGAAGGAACTAGCTTGCCTTGGCTTTAACGCCGATCTGACTTTGCAAACCTTCTGTCACACCGCTGCCTACCCCAAACCAGTTGATATTAAAACCCATAAAGATTTACCGGACTTTTTCTCCACCCGGGGCGGCGTTGCTCTGCGGCCTGGGGATGGCATCATTCACTCCTGGCTCAATCGGATGCTATTACCGGACACCGTTGGTACCGGGGGCGACTCCCACACCCGTTTTCCCCTAGGAATTTCCTTTCCGGCCGGCTCTGGTCTGGTGGCCTTTGCCGCCGCGTTGGGGGTAATGCCGTTGGATATGCCGGAATCGGTGTTGGTCAAATTCACAGGGGAATTGCAACCGGGGGTCACCCTCAGGGATATTGTCAATGCCATTCCCTGGGTAGCCATGCAACAGGGCAAACTCACCGTGGGCAAAGGGGACAAGGTTAATGTGTTTAACGGTCGGATCATGGAAATGGAAGGATTACCGGATCTGAAAGTCGAGCAGGCGTTTGAGTTGACCGATGCCACCGCTGAACGCTCCTGTTCCGGTTCCACCATTAAGCTGAGCGAAGAAACTGTGGCGGAATATCTACGCTCCAATGTGGTGCTGATGAAAAATATGATTGCCCGGGGTTATCAGGATGCCCGTACTCTGTTGCGTCGCATTGCCAAAATGGAGGAATGGTTAGCTAATCCCAGTTTGATGAGTGGGGATGCTGATGCGGAATATGCCGATGTCATTGAAGTCAATCTGGATGAAATCAGAGAGCCCATTGTGGCCGCCCCCAACGATCCCGATAACGTTAAATTAATGTCGGAATGTGCCGGGGATGTGATCCACGAAGTGTTTATTGGTTCCTGCATGACCAATATTGGCCATTACCGGGCCGCTGCCAAAATCCTGGAAGGGGCTGGTACCGTCAAAGGTCGCCTCTGGATTTGTCCCCCCACCCGCATGGATGAACAACAGTTACGGGAGGAAGGGATGTACGGTATTTTCGCCGCTGCCGGAGCCCGTACGGAAATGCCCGGTTGTTCCCTCTGCATGGGCAACCAAGCCCGGGTGGAAGATGGGGTAACAGTCTTTTCGACCTCTACCCGTAATTTCAATAACCGCATGGGTAAAGGAGCCCAGGTCTATCTCGGTTCCGCTGAGTTAGCCGCAGTTTGTGCCCTCCTCGGCAAAATTCCCACAGTGGAAGAATATCTGGCGATCGTCTCGGAAAAAGTTGCTCCGTTTGAAGGCGAACTTTACCGCTACCTCAATTTCAATGAGATTGATAATTTCGAGGACTTCGGCCGAGTCATTCCCCTAGACCAAATGCCCAAAATCGAAGACATTTTAGGTATGCCAGTGGGAGCTAAGTAAGCCGTAAAATTATGGTGGGCCTTTGTGGCTCACCTTCTGAATTTATCTACCCTTAACAGTGAAATATAAGATTAGATTTAAGCCAAAAGCAATAAAAACTCTAAAAAAATTACAGCCCGCTGACAATCAAAGAATTTTGGCTAAAATTGAAGTGTTAACTGATAATCTTCAGGGAGATGTCAAAAAACTGACAAACTTTACGCCGGAATATCGTTTACGGGTTGGTAATTATCGTATCCTGTTTGAAATTGAAGAAGATGTAATTCTAATTTACTCAATTAAACATAGACAAAACGCTTATCAGTAGAAAATTTATGCTAAATTTGCATCCTAATTTTATTGCTAAAAATGGAAAAAATGAGTTTGTTGTACTTACTTATGATGAATTTACACAGATCCAATCTTTGTTAGAAGATTTAGAGGATTTACAAGATTTGAGGCAGGCAAAACAAGAGCAGGAAGAGGAGCCGACCTATTCTTTAGAGGAAGTGAAAGCAATGCTTGATGATTCATCGCCATGAAATACCTCATGTTCATGGCCGCATTAAATGGGAAAAGGACATTAAGGCTTTCAAGAAAGGAATCCAGCAAGCATTGAAAAGATTGGGGAAAAATTAATGCCAGTTATTGATCAAGAGATTCAGTGCCAGACCTCAACCCTAGATACGCTGATGATCGGGTTGCGAAATGATTGTCAAAATACTGTTATTTTGATTAATCAATTACTATCTTCTGAGTTAACTGAACATCAAAAGGGAGATGTATTAGCGGAAATATTGGTCGCCGCAATCCATTTGCAGTCCCATTGCGATGAGGATTTACAAAATATTATTTTTGAAAAACTTGAAAATTTATAAGAAAACGATTAATTTAATTTAAATGGCTATTAATTCTAACTCCAATTCAAAAGTTTCACAATACAGGTCTCAACTCAACACTTCATTATCATTAGAAGATTTGGAGGATTTGCAAGATTTAAGACGAGCGAAACAAAAGCAAAATCATTTAAATGATGCAGTATATTCATTAGAAGAGGTTAAACAAGTTGACTCGAACGTGATCTCCATGGCGATATATTTTAAAGATAGATGATGAAACTCTGTAACTTTATATTTTCAAATATCCCCAGAAATTATATGTCAAAAAGGTTTTATTGTGTTTACTGTAATGCGTATAAACATAAATCTCAAAAGACAAAAGAACATTTTATACCGAGAAGTATAGGGGGAATTTGGGAAATAAATATTTGTGATTCTTGCAATAATTTTGCGGCAAATAAATGTGATAGTGAATTAAGCTACTTGTCCATGAATTACAAGTTGTACTCAAGATCAATTATAGAATCTGCCGGCATTGCAATCTTAGAAAATGGGAAGGAAATACCAGCATTTATTAAGCTTAAACATACAGGAAAAACCCAAAATTTAATTTATTGTAAAGATATCAACAATCAAAATGATATCAGGACACTCGTCCAGGCTGTTAAATTTAAATGTAGAACAATTAATGACAGTCTTAGTCGTTATTCCTCGTTTGCCAAAATTGCTCTTGGCTCCTGTTATTATTTGATTGCTAGAAATGGTTATATTAAAAAAGCAGGCTTTCAAGAAAATTTCAAGAACTTGACTTTTGCCGGATTAAGAGAAGCTTTTTTGGGAAAAAATAATTTTACCTATGGAGGTGTTGGTAAATATTTTGGCCCTGAAATTAGTTTTCTTTCTTCGATGAAATGTCAACAACTACAAAATGAAAGATCGGACAACTACTATAGAAGACACTATATTAGTGCATCTCAAAATTTTAATTTTTTGTCTATAACTATTATTCTATTTAGCGAATTTTTTGTAGAAATAAAACTTAAAGACGTGTATTTACCCTTTGATAAAAAACTTGAAGACGAAGTTATTTTGAGTAACATAGCAAAAATAAGTGAAGAAAATCTACCAATGATCGGGAATTTAATGCATTTAAAAGATGATGTATATATACAAATTGCGATAGACTAATAGCTTTGGTAGCCTAACTTTGGCATAAGCTGAAAACTTTATTCTATTCTAATTAACTTTGGAAGTTTAGGCTATTGCCCCTTGTTTTTTGTCCATTGGGCTTGCAAAAAATCCTTAAACCGAACTCGCGTTAACATTAGTCTGGTCGCCGATCCTGTAGTAGCGTAGCCCATCTTCAAAATGTTCCTTCCCGAGTCCCAATAATCAATAGAAGGATGGGATGCCGATCGCCAGTTGCATTAGCCAAAGCAAGCGGGAACTTTCATAATGAGACAAAGGCAATCTTCACCGCAGGGACATTATGGGCTTACTCGTCAACGGTATTTGGCAGGATCAGTGGTACGACACCAAAAGTACCGGAGGGCAGTTTGCGCGGCAAGATTCCCAATTTTGCCATTGGATTACCCCTGATGGATCAACGGGACCTATCGGCAAAGTTGGATTCAAAGCGGAAGCATGACGATATCAACTTCACGTTTCTTTGCCCTCTCCGTGAGCATACTGCACCCTGATTTTTCGTAAACTTAAAGACTTAGAAAGAGAAGGGATGATTGCCAGAATCGATGCCCTCAATGGGGGAAGAAACGATTTCCTCCCCTTATTTGAGCGGAACCATTAACTAGACAGAGGTCAGTGTCTTCTCCCCGGTTAAGCTGACATCCCCATTGGCTTCAGGAGAGTCTTTTTCGGAAGGAGGAACGGCCTGCCAGAATTTGCCGAGATAATCGGACCAGTTAGCCAGAATTGCCTTGCCTTTTGGGCTACCTGTGTGTTCGACGTGGGCAGTAATCAAGGATTTCAATTGTTCCTCCCCTTTAGGAGCTGTGATCCTTTGCAAGGTGATGATTTCCGGGTTGATTTTTTCTGGTAAATCCCCTGCTTCATCGAGGAAGTAAGCCAAACCACCAGTCATGCCAGCACCAACATTCCGACCCACAGGGCCAAGGACGACAATTACACCACCAGTCATATATTCACAACAGTGATCACCCGCTCCTTCAATCACAGCTTTACCCATCGAGTTACGCACTGCAAAGCGTTCCCCAGCCCGGCCGTTGGCATAAAGGTTGCCCCCCGTCGCTCCATAGAGACAGGTGTTACCAATAATTACATTGTCTTCCGGTGCAAAGCTCGCCTGGGGATGGGGCACGATGACAATTTCACCCCCATTCATGCCTTTGCCCACATAGTCGTTGGCTTCCCCTTGCAGATGTAGGGTCATGCCGTCCAGGTTAAAGGCACCAAAACTCTGACCAGCGGCCCCCTGGAAGTTGAGGGTAATGTTACCTTCAAAACCATTGTTGCCATACTTTTTGGCGATCGCCCCGGAGAGACGGGTGCCCACAGTGCGGTCGGTATTGACCAGCCGGTAGGTTTTGGTCACGGTGGTTTGATGGTTAATGGCTTCTTGGATGTCAGGGTCGGCCAAAATGTCGTCGTCCAACACTGGGCCGTTGCTGTGGACTGGTTCGTGATTTAACCATTGCCGGTTTTGCTTCGTGTCGGGCAAATTTAACAGACAATCTAAGGTCAGATTCTGGGTTTTGCTCAACTGGACATCGGAGCGAACTTTGAGTAGATCAGTGCGGCCAATGATGTCGTCCAAACTGCGATAACCTAAATGGGCCAACAGGGAGCGCACTTCCTCGGCAATGAAATAGAAGAAATTAACCACCTGCCCCGGCACTCCTTTAAAGCGTTGCCGTAACCGTTCCTGCTGGGTGGCAACCCCGACGGGACAATTATTAGTGTGGCAAACCCGGGCCATAATGCAACCTTCGGCAATCATGGCAATGGAGCCAAAGCCATACTCCTCCGCTCCCATAAGGGCGGCCATCACTACGTCCCAGCCGGTTTTCAGACCACCATCAGCCCGCAGCAAAACCCGATCGCGCAGTTGGTTTTCCATTAACACCCGATGCACTTCCGTAACGCCCAGCTCCCAGGGCGAACCGGCATGTTTGATGGAACTGAGGGGAGAAGCGCCAGTACCACCGTCATGGCCAGAAATCTGGATAATATCCGCATTGGCCTTAGCAACCCCAGCGGCGATCGTACCAATACCAATTTCCGCCACTAATTTCACCGATACCTGGGCTTCGGGATTGATTTGATGGAGATCGTAAATTAATTGGGCTAAATCTTCAATCGAGTAAATGTCGTGGTGGGGCGGTGGAGAAATGAGGGTTACACCGGGTTTAGAACGGCGCAACATGGCAATATATTCACTGACTTTTTTGCCTGGTAACTGCCCCCCTTCCCCAGGTTTAGCACCCTGGGCCATTTTAATTTCCAACTGTTTGCCACTCATCAAATATTCCGGGGTAACCCCAAAACGACCGGAGGCAATTTGCTTAATGGCGGAGTTGGCCGTGTCTCCATTTTGCAGGCCGTGGAGATGGGGCAAGGTGGGGGAATTTCCTTCGCTATCCACATCATCTAGAGTGAGGTAACGTACTACATCTTCTCCCCCTTCCCCAGAATTGGATTTAGCTCCTAAACGATTCATGGCGATCGCCAAGGTTTCATGGGCTTCCCGGGACAGGGCACCGAGGGACATGCCACCAGTACAGAAGCGTTTGACAATACTTTCTACCGATTCCACTTCTTCTAAGGGAATGGCCGGTTGGTCTGCATTGAGATCCAGCAAATCCCGCAGGGCGGTGACAGGACGGTCTTTGAGATATTGACGGTACAACTCGTAATGGTCATAGGCTTCCGCATTGTTACCATTACTGCCCATTTTGTAGGTCGCCACTGCCTTATGGAGAGACTTGGACATCTCCGGCGAGTTCATATGATATTCTCCACCGGGACGGTAGTTGACAAAGCCAAAGTTCTCTAACTTCTTAGCCATTTCTGGGAAGGCCATGCCATGGAAAACCATTACTTCCCGGGCTACATCAGCGACGGTTAAACCGCCCACCCGACTGGTGGTTCCAGCAAAGGCATATTCCACCAATTCCGCTCCTAAACCGATCGCCTCGAAAATTTGGGCACCGTGGTAGGAAGCCAGCAGGGAAATGCCCATTTTGGAGAGAATTTTAAATAATCCTGCTTCCACGGACTGACGATAATTTTTCAGCGCCGTGGGTAAATCAATGCGATCCAAACGCCCATTTTCCATCAGTTTCTGGGTCTTTTCATCTAACCACCATTGCCGCACGGATTCCAAGGCTAGGTAGGGACAAATGGCCGAAGCACCATAGCCTACCAAGCAGGCAAAATGATGGGTACTCCAACATTGGGCGGTATCTACCACCAGGGATGCCTTTAGACGTAGCCCGGCCCGAATCAGATGGTGATGTACTGCTCCCACTGCCAACAAGGGGGGAATAAAACTTTGATTTTCAGTTAATATTGCTCCGTTGGGACGATCAGTTAAAACCAAAATTTCTGCCCCGGCTTGCACAGTGGCGATCGCCGTTTTAACTAAATTATCTAAGGCGGTTTCCAGACTATTCACCCCATCTAGATCGTAAAGGGTAGAAACTTCTGCCACCTGCAACTGTCCAGTTTTAATGGCCTGTAACTCCACTTCATTGACCAATGGCGATCGGAGTTTAATCGTCCGCGCGGATTCCGCTTTAGGCTCTAACAAATTGCCCCGTTTGCCTAAAAACATAGCTAGGGACATGACCAAATTTTCCCGCAGAGGATCAATGGGGGGATTGGTCACCTGGGCAAAGCGCTGTTTGAAATAGTCGTACAGTAAGCGGGGTTTATGGGATAGTACAGCTAAAGGCGTATCGTCCCCCATGCAAAAAGTTGGTTCCTTACCTTGGCTGGCCATGGGTACTACTACCATTTCCACATCTTCAGCGGTGTAGCCAAAAGCGGCCTGTTGTTGCAGTACAGTTTGAGCGTCATCGAATAAAGTTTTTTCAGCAAAGCTATCAGAAGCTACCGTTTGACGCTGGGTTTTTATCCATTCCCCATAGGGATATTTTTGGGCCGCCTGCTGTTTAATTTGATAGTTTTTGAGAATTTTTTGCTCAGCCAAATCCACCGCAATCATTTGCCCCGGTGCTAGGCGACCTTTTTCAACAATATCTACTTCCGGTAAATCCACGACTCCCGCTTCGGAACCCAAGACAATGTAGTCATCTTTGGTAATGCAATAACGGGCGGGCCGTAAACCATTCCGGTCTAGCCCAGCGCCAACAATTTTGCCGTCACTAAATACTAATAAAGCGGGGCCATCCCAGGGTTCCTGTAAACCGCTGTAGTAGTCATGGAAATCACTAATTTCCGGGTAATCTTTTAAAGCTGGCTGATTTTTATAGGCTTCCGGCACTAAAATCATCGCCGCTTCTAGGGGACTGCGGCCAGTACGCACCAACAATTCCAGGGCACTATCAAGGTTATAGGAATCACTGTTGGCTTGGTTAACAATAGGAGTTAATGCTTCTAACTCCGCCTTTGTCCAGCCCGACACTTCCAATTCTTTTTCCCTGGCCGCCATCCAATTAATATTGCCTAAAAGGGTATTAATTTCCCCGTTATGACCCAATAGCCGCATGGGTTGAGCCAGGGGCCATTTGGGCATGGTATTGGTGCTGAAACGACGGTGGTAAACGGCGAAATTACTGGTATATCCAGGATTTTTTAAATCTAAATAAAATTCCCCCAGAATAATGCTCCGGACCATGCCTTTATAGACAATGGTGCGACAGGAAAAGGAACAAACGTAGAAATCTTCCGCTAATTTTTTACCAATGATGGAGCGGGCAATGTACAATCGCCGATCTAATTCATCTCCGGCACAACCTTCGGGACAAGTAACTAAAATTTGTTCAATGTGGGGCTGATTATTTCTGGCTTGAATGCCCAGTACATCAGAATTAACAGGCACTTCCCGCCACCCTAACACCGTTAATTTTTCCAGCCGTACCACTTCTTCTACGTAGGCCCGGGCCACTTCCCTAGCGGAGGGTTCCTGGGGTAAAAATACCATTCCCACCCCCAGGCGATCGCCATCGGGCATGGGCAAATTGCGGGTTGTAAACCACTGGGCCAGTAGTTCCCGAGGAATGGCGGTCATCACCCCGGCCCCGTCCCCTGAATCGTTATCGGCACTGCATCCCCCCCGATGTTCCATACACCCCAGAGCCTTTAGGGCCTGCTCCACCAGGGTATGGTCCGGCTTACCCCGGAGATTGGCAATAAAACCCACACCACAGGCATCTCGTTCTTCCACTAACCAAGGTTGACCAAGGAATGGTTGGTTAGAATTGGTGGCAACAGAGGAGTTTGTCATAGGAGCTAGCAACGGATATTGGAAGGACATCTGGACAGCAATGGGAGACCCCAAAGGGCCCCTCAGCCTGGGGGCGGTGGTTAATTTTACCAGTTAGCCTAGGCAGTGGTTGGTTCGCCTTTGACCGCTTCATGGTGGCGATCGCCAAATTTTGGGAGGGAGACGAAATTAACCTGAGCGATTTTGCTTGTAACTATTCTTCACATTATCGCTCACCGAAAACCCAGATTAACCATTTTTCTGCACCATGGCCAACAAAATTGCCCAGCCGATGGTACTACGGAGAACGAAGGAAGATGGGGCGAACTACCCAACGCTGACCGGTGGCAGAGTGTGGTCTTCTAACCCCATCGGCAATTCTTGAGATGAATATTATGTGGTTCAGTATCCCAAGGTTTAGGAAAGAAAGGGCTAGTTAAAGGGAAGCTGAAAATGCATCACAGCCAAACATAGGAGTTGGAGGCCAAACCCTACAGTTGCCACAGTGTGAGTCAATATCTACCGCTAGGGCGATCGCCAGAGCTAGGGGAGTATTAAATAATACAAATGCAGGAAGAATCAGAAAATTTCTTTTAAGATTGGAAAAAATACCCTTGACTAAATAGTGCTCTAAGAGCCTGTTTAAAAAGCCCCCCTGGCCCCCAAATTTGGAGTGAAGCTGGGTGAAAGTCCCCCATTATTGGGGGATTTAGGGGGCGGAATAAAACTTTCCAAACACGTTCTAAACTACTTCCCATAATCGTCATGAAAATCGCTTTTTTTAGCAGTAAAGCCTATGATCATCAATTTTTCCAACAAGCAAACCAATCCCATCAACGGGAAATGTTTTTTTTTGATGCCCAACTCAACCTTGATACCGCTATTTTAGCGGAGGATTGCCCCGTTATTTGCCTCTTCGTTAATGACCAAGCTCCTGCCCCGGTGCTAGAAAAGTTAGCTGCCCAGGGCACAAAATTAATCGCTCTGCGCAGTGCGGGCTATAACAATGTTGACCTCAAAACAGCCGCAGATCTGGGGCTAAAAGTAGTCCATGTACCATCCTATTCTCCCCATGCAGTCGCAGAACATACTGTGGGGTTAATTCTGGCTCTAAATAGAAAGTTATATCGAGCCTATAACCGCGTTAGGGACGATAATTTTTCCCTAGAAGGGTTACTTGGTTTTGACCTCCATGGCACCACCGTCGGAGTGATTGGTACTGGCAAAATTGGTCTAGCTTTTGCTCAAATTATGAATGGTTTTGGCTGCCATTTATTGGGCTACGATGCCTTTCCTAACGATAAGTTTACTGCTATTGGCCAAGCCCTCTATGTATCTTTAAATGAACTTTTAGCTCATTCTGATATTATTTCTCTCCACTGTCCCCTACTGCCGGAAACCCATTATCTAATTAACACTAATACCATTGCCCAAATGAAGCCAGGGGTTATGTTAATCAACACAAGTCGAGGTCATTTAATTGATACCCAAGCGGTTATTCAGGGGATTAAATCCCATAAAATTGGCTTTTTAGGCATTGATGTTTACGAAGAAGAGGAAGAGCTATTTTTTACTGACCATTCTAATACTATCATTCAAGATGATACTTTTCAATTGCTACAATCTTTTCCCAATGTAATGATCACAGCTCATCAGGGATTCTTTACCCACAACGCTCTGCAAACCATTGCCGCAACGACACTGGCAAATATTGCTGAATTTGAGCAAAATAAACCTTTGACCTATCAAGTAATGTGTCCCCATTAAGGCTAGAAAATGCCAATGTCAACTAAAGATAACGTTAAGTTTTTTAGCCTTTTATTACCAGATATTTTTCCTGCAAATGAAGCAACGATAGTATTAACGGCACTACCTTGGTGATAGATAGTACGATAGATCGTAGCTGTTACTAGGTTTTACTAACCGGCGACTTCTGCCTTTTGTTGTCGCATCAACTTGACGAACTTCTCGAACAGATAATCGGCATCATGGGGTCCAGGGCTGGCCTCCGGGTGGTACTGCACCGAGAAAAAGGGCAATTCTTTATGGCGTAGCCCCGCCACCGTTTTATCGTTGAGGTTGAAATGGGTAATTTCCACTTCTTCGGCCAGGGAACCTTCCGTCACCGCAAAACCATGGTTCTGGCTGGTAATTTCCACCTGTTGCTCCAGGCCACAGGGTTGATTGAGCCCTCGATGACCAAATTTGAGCTTAAAGGTCTCCGCTCCCAGGGATAACCCCAACACTTGATGCCCCATGCAAATGCCAAACATGGGCTTTTTAGCCGCCAATAACTCTTTGGTGGTGACAATACCTTCTTCAACAGCGGAGGGATCACCAGGGCCATTGGAAAGGAAAATGCCATCGGGGTTGTACTGGAGAATTTCAGCAGCGGAGGTGCTAGCAGGTACCACAATCACACGACAACCGTAACTAGCTAAGCGACGCAGGATATTACGCTTAACGCCAAAGTCCAGCGCCACCACGGTGAGGGGCGGTTGTCCCTGTTGTTCTGCCACTGGCCCAAACTGCCAATGGTCATTGGTGGGATCAGTCCATTCGTAAACTTCATGGGTGGTCACTTCCTTGACCAAATTCAACCCGGCCATGGAAGGAGCTGCTTGGATATGGTGCAACAGGGCTTCCGGTTCCAAGATTTCCGTAGAGATGCCGCCGTTCATGGCACCGATGGAACGCAACTTGCGAGTCAGGGCCCTAGTGTCGATGCCGTAAATGCCGATGATTTTATGTTCTACCAAATAGTCCGGTAGGGATTGGGTCGATCGCCAATTGCTGGGGCGGCGGGTGATGTTGCGGGCCACTACCCCCTTGACATGGGGATGGATAGATTCCTCGTCCTCTGCATTGACTCCGGTGTTGCCCAACTCAGGATAGGTAAACGTGACAATTTGGCCGCAATAACTGGGGTCGGTCATCACTTCCTGGTAGCCGGTCATACCCGTGTTGAATACCACCTCTCCCACTGTGGTGCCATCGGCCCCAAAGGACCAACCGGGATAAGGGGTGCCATCCGCAAGGACAAGAAGGGCCGGTTTCGCCGCAGCAATTGGCATAATGATATATTGCAAGGTAGCTGGAATAGGACCATTCGGCCGTAGTGGGAAAAAGTTAAGTCCTTGGAGTCTTATCCAAGGCTGTGCTCCTTTGCCCGGCCGCCGCCGAATCAACCACATATTAGCAGATTCGCCCCTGTCGTCTGTTCCACTAATGTCAAATTGTCCTGATGGTTACTGCCATGAGTCCTGCTAAGCTGACCGACACCGATAAACAAGAGTTGGTGGACCTCTACCGGCAAACCCCCGCCACCACCACTACCCTGGCGGAACGTTTTGGGGTGAGCATTTCCACCGTCAGTCGTCTCTTAAAAACGGCGATCGCCAGTGGGGAATATGAAACCTTAGTGCAGGAAAAAAGGGGCAGTAAGGGAATTAAAAATGATGCCCAGTTGACGTTGCCGTTGCCCAAGCCATCTAGGAAAAAGTCGGAAGTGGCAGAAACTAATCTCCCTGAGGATGCCGTGGCGGAGGTGGCCCCTGTTGCTGGGCCGAATCATCAAGACAGAGAGAATAATGAAACTAATGCTAGTGGCCAGGGCAGAAGGGTGCGTTCCCGTCGTCGAGTCACCGCCAGCCCCGTTGCCCCAGAGCCTGGGGAGTTTACCGATGCGGAAAAAACCATTGATCTGCCGGCGATCGCCATCCCCTCCCTAGCCCAGCCAGATCAAACAGGATTTGGTGATAGCCCAACCACCATGTCAGTGGCAAAAACTGAAGTACCGCCCGATGCCCCCATGGGGCGACGCCCCCAGATTGTTTCAATTAAATCTTCTGCCCTAGATGAAATTGTCAAGGACATAGACGAGGACTTGGGTTTACTGGATGGCGAAGATATCGATGACCTTGACGACGAAGACGATGATGATGAGTTTGAAGATGAATTAGACGATTTCGACGAAGACCAAGGGGAAGAGGATTATATTTCCACCCCAGTGGCCACCAAACAAACCCTAGCAAACAACGCAGAGCTAGTCTCAATTTTGCCCCTAATGGAAGCATCCATGCCCAAAAATTGCTACCTGGTGGTGGACAGAAGGGGGGAATTGATTGTCCGCCCCCTGAAAGAGTTTAGTCTTGAGGGAGCCCTACCTCCTGAGGAAGTCCAGGCAAAAACCCTACCTGTTTTTGATAACCATCGGGTGGCCCGACGCTTTTCCCTCAAAACCCAAAAGGTAATTCGTCTGCCCGACGCTAGCATTGTCCAAAAAACCGCCCAGGCACTCAAATCCAAGGGGATTACCAGGGTGTTCTTTAGTGGCCAGGTTTATTCCCTTTAACTAAGCTGTTGAAGTTAAAACTTTCGACCTACTGCTGACAGCGTTAACAGCTTGATGCCTACAGAGGTTTGGCCCAAAGGACTGGACCCCGCCCAAACATCAGGAAAAATGTTGGTAGGACTCCTCCTGGGCATCGCTAATAAAGTTCAATACCTGGGCTTGGTAGTAACGTAATTTGTCATCTACCCAATGGCGGTCTTCACTGTTGGCATAGATGTGGACCAGGGGCTCCCCCGCATCGGGCAAAATCAATACCCAGTTGTCTCCATGGGGAAAAGTTATTTTAACCCCGTCTACCAGTTCAATATGTTGATCCCGATGAATTTCCACCAAATGGCGCATCAGGGCCCCTTTAATTTTCCAAGAACAACGGACACTACAACTGTTATGGTAAACCGTCGGCAATTCTGAGCGAATTTCCCCCAGGGTGCGTTTTTGGACAGTCAGCATTTCCATTACTTTGGCAATGCAAAACATGGCATCAAAGCCTGGGTGGAGGCGAGGAAAAATAAAGCCAGTTTCTCCACTACCGCCCAAAACCACGTTATGGCTCGATTGGGCGGCGGCCATCAATGCAGTGGGGTTAGCCTTGGTTCTCAAAACTTTACCCCCATGGCGACGGGCCAAATGCTCCACCGCACTGGAAGCCTGTACTGGCACCACAATGGTTCCCCTGGGAGAAGCAGTTAACACCATATGCACCATCAAAGCTGTTAGCAGTTCCCCCCGGATGGGTAGGCCCCCTTCGTCCACCAGGGTGAGTTGTTCGCCATTAGCGGAAACCTGCACCCCCAAATTGGCCTGTAGGGCTGATACCACTTGTCCCAATTGACTGAGTAAGACTTCTTTTTCTTCGTTGGAAACAGCGGTTTGTCGTAGACTGGCATTGAGAACCACTGCGTCGCAGCCGAATTTGGTCAACAGCAAGGGCAGAATGGCCCCAGACACTCCATAGGCGTAGTCAATAACAATTTTGGCCCCATCGTTGTTGATGATGTCCATGTCTAGGAGTTTTTCAAAGGTGTGGCAATAGGTTTCCAACACCTGGGCCGGATAGGACATGTCGCCAATTTGGGGAATGCTTACCCGCCGTAAATCTTCCTTGAAATAGGCTCCTTCAATTTTTTTTTCGGTTTTTTTGGAAATATTGATACCCTGGCTATCCAGAAATTCAATCAGTAGGTAATCTGGGCGATCGGGATGGATACGCACATGGATGCCGCCGGCCACTTTTAACTTCGGAGTCATGGTGCGAGCAATGGGGATCGCTGTGGCTTCCAGGTTTTGAATATTTACCCCTACCGACATCAGGCCAGCAATGAGGGAACGGGTGACCATGCGGGAGACATTGCGTTGATCGCGGGAAACGACAATTTCTGCTCCGGGCCTGAGGGAAGAACCGTAGGCAGCCCCCAATTTGACAGCAAACTCCGGCGTCATATCAATGTTGACAATGCCGGAAACACCTCTCTGTCCGAATAGGTTGCGGTGGCCGGTGCTGCCCCAAATTAAATTAATGTTGAGAATGGCTCCCGGTTCCACCCGTTTACTGGGCCAAACTTTAACATTTGAGTTGATTTGGGCTTCTTCGCCAATGATGGATAGGGGACCAATGACTGCCCCTTCCAGGACCTGTACCCGTCTTTCTATGCGACAGCCCCGCCCCACTACACAGGCAGCTAGATAGGCTTCATCACCAATGAGTACGCCATTCCAAACAATGGCTCGCTTTAATTCTGCTCCAGCGCCAATGGTGACGTTATCGCCAATGATGGTGCCCGCTTCCAATTTAGTTCCTGAACCGATGTTGCAGTTATCCCCGATCGCCAGAGGGGGAGTGAGAATAGCAGTGGGGTCAATGGTGGTGTTTTCCCCGATCCAAATGTCCGAGTGCCGGGGTAGGTTACCCAGTTCCAGCGTGACTTTTTTTTCTAGGGCATCGTATTGGGCTTCCCGATAGGCGTCCAAATTACCGACATCGCACCAGTAACCATCGGCGACAAAACCATACATGGGTTCGTCATTTTCCAGCAGGAGGGGAAATAAATCCTTGGAAAAATCCATTTCTTCCTTGGGGGGCAGATAGGCCAAAACTTCCGGTTCGAGGATATAGGTGCCCGTGTTGACGGTGTCGGAAAAAACTTCACTGGTGGAGGGCTTTTCTAAAAATCTTTGCACCCGTTGGTTTTCGTCGGTGATGACCACGCCAAATTCCAGGGGGTTGGGAACCTTGGTCAAAATCAGGGTCGCCTTGGCTTGTTTTTGTTTGTGGAAGGCGATCGCCTGGGTGAGATTAAAATCGGTGATGCTATCCCCACTAATTACCAAAAAAGTGTCGTCTAGTAACTCTTCAATATTTTTGACACAACCCGCCGTACCGAGGGGATGCTCGTCCTCCACTGCATAGGTCATCTGAACGCCAAATTCACTGCCATCAAGGAAATAGTCCCGCATGGCATCGGGGAGGTAGTGGAGGGTGGCCACCACCTCAGTAATGTTATGGCGACGGAGCAAATGGATAATATGGGCGGCGATCGGTTGATTAACAATGGGCACCATGGGCTTGGGCAGATCGCAAGTCAGGGGTCTCAAACGGGTGCCTGCCCCCCCTGCCATCAACACAGCTCGCATTCCTTTACCTCAGTGACGAATTTCTGTTCCCATCTTAAGGTAAACCATTGACTATGACTGGTGGGGGGACGATCTCCCCGTGGCCAAGGAATCCTCCGTTCCTCCCTATTTTGGGACCATCAATTTAAATAATTGACCCCAGTCTTTTACAGCGCTGGTACCTGGGCGGCGATCGCCTGGCCAATTTCCAAGGAAGCGGTGGCCGCTGGGGAAGGAGCATTGAGCACCTGGAGAGAATTAGGACCGGGGACAATCAGAAAATCCTCCACCAAAGCCCCATCATTTTTCAAAGCCTGGGCCCTCACCCCCGCTGGATTGGGAAGAATATCGTCCGCTGTCACTTCCGGAATTAATTCCTGTAAACTCCGCACAAAGGCCGCCTTACTAAAGGAGCGAATAACTTCCTGTAGGCCTTCTTGCCAATGTTTACCCACCAACTTCCAAAAGCCAGCATAGGCCATCACCTCGGTAAAATCTCCCCAATCAAAATCCGTTTTGCGATAACCTTCCCGTTTCAAACTCAACACCGCATTGGGGCCAGCGTGGATACTGCCATCAATCATGCGGGTGAAATGCACTCCTAAAAAGGGAAAAGCCGGATTAGGTACCGGGTAAATTAAACCTTTGACTAAATATCTTTTCTCTGGCTTCAACTCATAATATTCTCCCCGAAAAGGCACGATTTTAGCATCGGGTTTAACACCCGCCATCTTTGCCAGGCGATCGCTCTGGAGACCACCACAATTGATCAGAAAACGACTAAAAAAATTGCCCTGGTTAGTGATCAAACTATGTCCGTTAGCCTGGGTAGCAATGCCATTGACTCGATGGTTAAACTTGATTTCTCCTCCCTGGGCTTGAATTAGTTCTGCATATTTTTGACAAACCAGTTTGTAGTTAACAATGCCAGAGGTGGACACATGAACTCCTCCCAAACATTGCACATGGGGTTCGTATTCCTTAACTTGTTCTGCGCTAAGTTTTTTAACTTTTAAGCTATTGGCTTGACCCCGGTTAAATAAATTTTCTAATAACGGTAATTCCTCAGGTTTAGTAGCCACAATGACTTTGCCACAAACCTCGTAGGGTAAGGCGTGCTCTTGGCAAAATTCCACCATGCTCTGGTTACCAGCTTTAGTGAACTGGGCCTTAAAGCTGCCAGGTTTGTAGTAAATACCAGAGTGAATGACACCGCTATTGTGCCCCGTTTGATGGTGGGCTGGCTCCGCTTCTTTTTCTAAAATCAACAATTTGTATTGGGGAAAGCGGCGACCAATAAATAACCCCGTGGCCAAACCGACAATGCCACCGCCGATAATTGTGATGTCATAGGAAGCCATTTTTGCCCCACTCCTTGGAAAAATTACCAGCTAATTATCGTAGCTGTACAATGCCGCCTTGTGGGACATGATCACAAATTCCCGCCGTTGGCCGCAAATCCTCTGGACGAAATTTTTCCTTTAACCACAAAGGGATTTTCGGGGAACAAGTTTATGGACGTAACTGGATTCGAACCAGTGACCCCATCGATGTCAACGATGTACTCTAACCAACTGAGCTATACGTCCTAGCAATTTAGTAATATAGCATGGCTCCATTTAAATTAACAATTGCTCCCCATGCCTCCCATCACCGGTAAAACTAAGCTCCTTGGTGTGATCGGTTATCCTGTTGGTCATTCCTTATCCCCTGTGATGCATAATGCGGCGCTCCAGGCCATGGCCAGTGATTATGCATACGCTGCCTTTCCCATTGCTCCAGAGGATTTAACCATCGCCATAGCGGGGTTAGGAGCCAGTGGAGTCCAGGGATTAAGCGTGACCATTCCCCATAAGCAAGCGGTGATGCCATTGTTGACCCAGATAACCGAAACCGCTCGGCAAGTGGGGGCCGTGAATACTCTCTGGTGGGATGGCCATGGCTGGCAGGGAACCAATACGGATGTTGAGGGTTTTTTGGCTCCCTTGTTGGAGTTAAAGCAAGATTGGTCAGGGAGGACGACGGTGATTCTCGGCTATGGTGGAGCCGCGCGGGCCGTGGTGGTGGGTTTAACCCAATTGGGTTGTCCAGAAATTATTGTGGTGGGTCGCAGTCAAGAAAAATTAGCTCAGTTCGCCAACAGTTGGACGGACCCCAAAATTAAGCAAGCTCTGCAAGTTCTACCCTGGGAAGCTCTATCTACCGTGATCCCCAAAGCAAGTTTATTGATTAACAGCACCCCCGTGGGCATGGCTCCCTACCCTAAGCAATCCCCCCTGGATCAATCCCTTGTGGAAAAACTACCGCCAACGGCGATCGCCTATGATTTGATTTATACTCCCCGCCCCACCAGGTTTTTACAACATGCTCAGGAGCGGGGTCTAGTGACCATTGATGGAGCAGAAATGCTAGTGCAACAGGGAGCCGCCGCCTTGAAAATTTGGCTACAACGGGAAGTGCCGGTGGACGTTATGCGCCAAGCCCTACTCCATCACTTAGAAAAATCTGCCTGATGACCCATTGGTAGGGGTTTTGGATAATTCTGCCCACCAAGGAAAACCGGAGAAATGTTCCTTGGGGTTGCGGGAAAACATTATATTGAGAATGTTTAAACTTGCCCCTGCCGAAACAAAGCCGTCATGATTCACCATCCCCCCGCTGGGGCTAGGGATTTATTGCCCCTGGAAGTCGCCCAGAAAGCTCGCATTAATGACCAATTGCAACAAACCTTTCATCGTTGGGGCTATCAGCGCATTGTTACCTCCACCCTGGAATGGCTGGATACCCTAGTGGCCGGTGGGGCAATTTCGGCTAATAACGTGATTCAACTCCAAGACAGTGGCGAGGGACGGTTGGGGTTACGGCCAGAATTAACCGCATCCATTGCCCGGGCGGTGGTGACCCGCATGACTGACAATCAGCCCCAAAGATTGTGTTACCGGGCCAACGTCTTTCGTAACCCCCCGGAAGGCTACCACGGTAAGCAAATGGAGTTTTTCCAAGCGGGCATAGAATTGCTCTTTGCTGGGGGCGTCCGGGCCGATGCAGAAATTCTCCTACTGTTGACGGATTGCCTCACCCAATTGGGTTTAAGCGATTGGCAATTGATTTTGGGTGATGCCGGTCTGACCAGAAGCCTATTGGCCAAATTACCCCCCACTCTCCAAACCACTGTGCGGGATTGCATCACCCGTTTGGACTATGTAGAACTTTCCCAACTCCCCTATCCTGACAATGAAGCTAAAAATCTTGCTTTGCAACTGTTTGACCTGCGGGGCACAGTGGAGGAAGTTTTGGCCAGACTGGGCAAGTTAGATTTACAGGGGGAATGTCTGGGTCTGGTCGATCGCCTGCAGGCGTTGTTGTCCCTAGTGGCGGCCAGTGGAGATGGGCCCGCTAATCTGGTATTGGACTTGAGTTGGCTCCAGCCGTTTGATTACTACACTGGCATGGTTTTCCAAGCGGTGAGTCGCCAGGCCGATAACTGTTATGTGTTGGGCCAGGGGGGGCGTTATGACCAACTGCTCAGCCAATATCATCCCCAACAGCAGTCTTTTCCCGGTACGGGTTTTTCTCTGAACATTGAGGAGCTACACCAATGTTTGCTTGAATTGGGGACTTTACCCACCAGTACCGCCCCCATCGATTATCTAGTTTGCCCCGTGGATGACGCCGCCGAAGGAGCAACCTTTCGCCATGCCCAACAGTTGCGCCGCCAGCATCCCGATCGCCGGGTGGAATTGGACCTAGGGGGGCGATCGCCGGAGGAGTTAAATACCTATGCCCAAGCCATGGCTGTGGGACAAATTGTCTGGGTTGGGGCCGATGGCCCGGTTGATCTGTAATGCTGAAGGGAAAGGACAAAGACAACCCCGTTGCAGTTCCCAGGTAAAATTTCCAGTTCCAATTTCCAGGTGATGTCATGGCTAATTTGTTCAACTGGTTTCCCCTCCTCAGTAGCCGCCAAGCGGATGGGATCAAAGCCAAAGTGGAAATATATACTTGGCAAACTTGCCCTTTTTGTATCCGGGCGAAACTTTTACTGTGGTGGAAGGGAGTTAAGTTTATCGAGTACAAAATTGATGGCGATGACCAAGCCAGGCAGGCCATGGCGGCAAGGGCAGAAGGAAGACGCACTGTGCCCCAAATTTTTGTCAATGACCAGGGCATTGGTGGCTGTGACCAACTGTATGGCCTGGACAGCCGCGGCCAGTTAGACCCCCTGTTGGCCACTCCTCCTAACCCAGCCTAGGTATTATTTGTCCCTGTCCTGTTTTCCCCTGTGCCCGTGAATTCCCCTGCCCCCTGGCAAACCATTGCCCAACAAATCAGTCAGACCACTGGTCAACCCTTCCGTATTCAGGAACGGCGATCGGTGAGTGGTGGTTGCATTAACCAGGGCTATTGCCTGATGGATGGGGAGCAGAAATATTTTGTCAAACTTAATCAAGCCCAGCAGTGGCAGATGTTTCAAGCGGAAGCCCTCGGGTTAGAAGCCATAGCGGCCACCCAAACCATTCGAGTTCCCCGTCCCATTTGCCACGGCAGTTCCGCCGGCCATAGTTACCTGGTGTTGGAATGGCTCGAGTTTGGCCGGGGTAACCATGACAGTTGGTACCGCATGGGACAAAATTTGGCGGCATTGCATCAAGCCGGGGGCAGTGCCCAATTCGGTTGGCAGACTGATAACACCATTGGAGCCACTCCCCAGCCCAATCCCTGGACCGATATTTGGGCCGACTTTTTTGCGGAGCATCGCCTTGGCTATCAACTGGCCCTTGCTCGACGACGGGGAGGCAACTTTCCCGATCCCGCCGTAGTAGTTCCCAAAGTGAAGCAACTGTTAGGCGATCGCCAACCGACACCAGCTTTAGTCCATGGGGATCTGTGGTCTGGCAATGGCGCAATTTTGACCACAGGGGAGCCGGTCATCCTCGACCCGGCCACCTACTATGGCGATGGGGAAGTGGATCTGGCTATGACGGAATTATTTGGGGGATTTCCGGCGGCTTTTTACCAGGGTTACCATAGCATCAGTCCCGCGGAACCTGGTTATCAACAACGGAAAATTCTCTACAATCTGTACCACATTCTCAACCACTTCAATTTGTTTGGGGGCGGTTATCAACAGCAAGCCCAGCAAATGCTTAAACAATGCTTAAGGATTTAATTGAAGAATTGTTGACTTTTTACGCATATTATTGTTCGGATTTTAGATTAATCCTATAATTAGCGTGGGTTCCTATGCCATATCTTCCCGTTGCTGGTAATTCCAACGCAAGCTAGTTGCCCAGCCAGAGCAGGGGAGAGGATGATGCCCAAACCTAAACAAAGCTTATTTTCATTAGCATTGCCTAGGGCATCGGTTGGCAGAAAGTTTTTATTTTTTCCAATTTTCTCCATATATTTGCTGATGTAGGCAGAGTCCAACCATCGGTAAAGTTGATTAGAGTCGCCCAAACCTAAAACCATGACCAATGCCACCAGCGAAAGCCTCAAACTTGAGACTCTGAGACTGTTCAAAATCTACGCAGAGTCCCACGATATTGGCGTGCGTAATCGGATTATGGAAGTCAATCTGGGTCTGGTGAGAAAGGAAGCGCACCATTGGACGGCCCAGTGCAATGAAAGTTTTGAGGATTTGTCCCAGGTGGGGTGTTTGGGTCTGATCCGAGCCATTGAACGGTTTGATGTGAGTAAGGGCAATGCCTTTAGCTCCTTTGCCATTCCCTATGTGCGGGGAGAAATCCAGCATTTTCTGCGGGATAAAAGTAACTGTGTTCGTATTCCCCGGCGTTGGTTAGATTTGGGTCGTCAGGCGATCGCCGTCCAGCAGGAATTTCGCCTCAAATATGACCGGGCAGCTACGGATGAGGAGATCGCACAGATTTTAGCAGTGCCCCTGGCGGACTGGCAAGAAACCAAACTGGCGTTGCAGAATCGTGAACTGGTGAGTCTGGACACCAAGGTAAATGGGGACGATGACGGACAAGTTAATCTGGGGGATTGTTTAGCCCACCACGAATTCCGTAGTTTTCAACTCAGCCAGGAAGATCAAATCCGTCTGCAACAGGCCTTAGCCAGTTTGGAAGAACGTACCCGCCGCATTGTGGAATTTGTTTTTCTCCACGACTTTACCCACAAGGAAGCCGCCGAAATGATGGGGGTTAGTGTGATTACCGTTTCCCGTCGCATTAAACAGGGCATTGGGGCTTTGAAAAAAGCCTTAAATACGGAAATTTTTTAACTGTTTAGAGTCTATCTCCAGTAGTAAGTAGCAAAAATTCAGCCAAGGTCGGCGATCGCCCTGGTAGTATGGCAAATGGAGCTTTATGTCTAACTTTTCCATTTTTTTTCGAGCCATTGTGTTAGCCTATGCTGCAATTGACCCCCAGTGCCGCCCAGGAAATTAAACGATTGCAACACAGTCGCCAACTAACCCGCCACCATTTTCGTTTGGCAGTCAGGCCCGGAGGGTGCGCCGGTTGGTTATACCATTTGGATTTTGTGCCGGAAATTACCGGTGATGATTTGGAGTATGAAAGTGGCGGTGTGACGGTGCTGGTGGATAGCCAGAGTGCCGGTTATCTCCACAATCTCAAATTAGACTATGCCGAGGATTTAATGGGGGGAGGATTTCGTTTCACCAATCCCAATGCTGCCCAGGTGTGTAGTTGCAGCTTGTCCTTTGCTCCTAATTTAGAAAAGAATTTGTAGGCGGACAAATGGTCACCTTTGTCTTGGCAATTACCGCAATCTCCTGCCTGATTTGGTGCTTTCTATTGGTTGGTTGGGGAAACTTTTGGCGTTGTGATCAGGTTTTAAACTTTGATCGCCCATCAACTTTACAGGAATATCCCTCCGTAGCAGCCATTATTCCAGCTCGGGATGAGGCCAGCGTATTGGGTCAAAGTTTGCCCAGTTTGTTGCAACAGCATTATCCTGGCCCGTTAAGAATTATTTTGGTGGATGACCAAAGCAGTGATGGCACAGGGGCTGTGGCCCAACGAATTGCCAAAGATTTGGGCTATGGCGATCGCCTGGAAGTGGTGTCGGGGCAGCCGTTACCCCCTGGATGGTCGGGAAAATTGTGGGCCGTGGAACAGGGATGGCAAACAGTACAGTTGAAAAAAAAAGGTTCAGATTCCTGGCCGGAGTACATTTTTCTCACCGATGCGGACATTGCCCATGGTCCCCAAACCATTGCAGCCTTGGTGGAAAAAGCCCAACGGGACAATTTAGCCCTGGTATCCCTGATGGTGCTGTTGCGCTGTGAGAGTGTTTGGGAAAAATTGCTAATTCCAGCCTTTATTTTTTTCTTTCAAAAGCTTTATCCTTTCCCTTTAGTTAATAATCCCCAACGTCAAACGGCGGCGGCGGCGGGGGGCTGTATTCTCATGGAACGGTCAGCCCTACAAACCATTGGTGGCATTGCGGCCCTCAAAGAAGCGTTAATTGACGACTGCACCTTGGCCCAAAAAGTTAAAGCAGAAGGATTCCCCATCTGGTTGGGTTTAACCAGGGACAATTGGAGTTTGCGACCCTACGATCGCCTAGAAACCATTTGGCAGATGGTCAGCCGCACTGCCTATACCCAACTGAATTACAATCCTTTGCTGTTACTGGGGACTTTGCTTGGTATGGCTTTGGTCTATTTGACTGCCCCCATAGCCCTAATGTTGGCAATAATTTGGGGCAATGCTCCCCTGGCCCTATTGGGAGCTTTCACCTGGATGCTAATGGCGATCGCCTATGGCCCGACCCTGAAATTCTATGGGCGCTCATGGCTTTGGGGTTTAACCCTACCGTTGATTGCCCTATTATATAGCCTCATGACCCTGGATTCTGCTTGGCAACATTGGCGGGGCCTGGGGGGCGGTTGGAAAGGTCGGGTTTATCCCCAGGGGTCTTGATTTTTTCGACCCCCAGGAAAACTCTTTGGTTATTGGGCAAGGGCACTGAGGCCCCAGATTTTTACGGTTTTGTCCTCCGCACCGCTGTAGAGGGTATTGCCATCGGGACTAAAAGCTAGGGACAGAACCCAGCCTTGGTGACCCCTCAGGGTAGTAAGCTGTTTGCCGTTGGCTAAATCGAAGATCATAATGGTTCCTTCTTTGTTCGCAGTAGCTACCCAGCGATTATTGGGGGAAACGGCGATGGTATTAATTTCTAAACTGGGGCCTCTGACGGAAAACAACTCTTTGGCATCGGCTAAGTTCCAAGCTTTAACAAAATTCCGCACCGCTCCTACCAGTTTTCTGCCATCGGGGGTCACAGCTAAGCCGTTGATGAAACCTGGCTGTTGGGGAGAAGTGCCGAGTAATTCAAAGGTGTTGGCATCCCAAAATTTAATGGTGCGGTCCTGGCCGATCGCCCCGGTGATAAATTGACTGCCGTCGGGGGTGAACACAACGCTGGTAGTAGGGCCGAGGTTATCCGCTAGGGTTTGTATTAAGTTGCCCGATGCCCTTTCCCAAATGCGAATGGTGCGATCGCCACCACTAACGCTCACCACAGTTTCTCCGTCGGGACTAAAGGCCACACCACTGACCTTATCCGTGTGGCCAACCAGGGTTTCAACCCTCATGCCATCCCGAACCCGGCGCACATCAACATTATTGTCAGCGGCGATCGCCAACCATTGACCATCGGCACTAATGGCTAAATCAGCAAAATTATTGACGGGACTCCTTTGGCTATAAACCACTTCTTGGTTAGCTAAATCAATCAGGGTGATTTGGTTATCCGCCGTAGCCACAGCCAAATATTTACCATCAGGGGTGATGTTGAGGGCAGTGATAATGCCTTGAAAACCGCTCAGATTTTCCACT
Organism: Synechocystis sp. CACIAM 05; assembly: GCF_010222815.1. Classification (GTDB taxonomy): domain Bacteria; phylum Cyanobacteriota; class Cyanobacteriia; order Cyanobacteriales; family Microcystaceae; genus Synechocystis. Next base: position 3,298,763 of record NZ_CP019225.1, read on the forward strand.
GCCACCGACGGGCTGGCCGTAGTTTGAGCCACTGTGTATGGGTTAGGGGTGTTGGCATTAGCGTGGACATTCTCGCCTGGATAAACTAGGCAAGCAAAGGTCAAAAAAAATGTAGCGGGGACAGAAAGTTTTTTCAATGGGGGAAAATGGTTTTTCATTTTAAAAAATAGTTAAGTTACTAAAACGTTTGATAGCTTGATTATAATAGGCGTTACCTCAGGCCCTTTTATAAGCTTTTAGTCCATCTTCTCAACCGACCCCCTGAAACTCTGTTGATAATAAATAATTTTTGCTAATCTTCCTTTTTGATGGGACGGATAGGAACAATTGATTATCACTTCTAGACTCTTCCAATACATTCTCAGGCAATTTACCTTGGGAGTACTATTTTAAAAAATATCAATAAATCATATACATTTGGCAGCATTAGCCATAATTTAACCTAGAATATGTTTACAAAGTTTTATTTCGATCCCCAAATTTCCTGACTAAGGCTTCGGCAATACTAGGAAAATTCCATTCAGTTTTTCTCCAAATTTGGGAAGTCAGGGGGGTTTGCAAAACAGGCCCTTAATTAGCGGACTGATCAACTATTTGTCATTGGTTAATCAAGTGGTTTATATTTAATTGATTTATTCAGACCGGTTCAATATCTTTTGATCTATTTTTGACTATTAAAATATATGAAACCTTTTCATTGGCTACTTTATTTCACTACGTTCAGTTTACCAGGAATAATTCCCTGCCCTGTTTTAGCCAATGAAGTTCTCAATTTTATCAACTTTACCCCTACCACGGCAGAATTAAATGATGACTTCCCATTGGAAAAGACAATCAGATTAGAGCCATTTATATTAGAAAATATTGCCGATTTAAGAGCCGTTGAATCAAATCAAGAGCCATGGCAAACTTCCGTAGATTATTCCCATAGCTTGACCTCCAGCACCGTAACCACGGAGGGTTTAAGGGGCCAGTCAACACAGTTGGTACAGCTTACAAGCCAAGCATTAACTGAGCCAACAAAAAAAGGAGAACAAGATTTTTTGCCAGCCATAAATCCAGAAAAAAGTTCCTATCCGGAGAGTATTACCCAACAGTCGACCAACACAGAAAATAGTGAACAGCTTAGCCCCAACCCAATAGCTGACACTGCCCAAAATGACGGTTGGCAAATTTTTATTACCCCCGGTGCCATCCTACCCATTAATGCCTATGGGTCAGCCAGAATTAGGGGAGTTCAGGGTGATTATCACCTTACCACTGCGGACATACTGGAAAAATTAACAGTTTATGCTGGGGGAAGAGTCGAAGCTTGGCACGGTAACTGGGGCATTATTTTGGATGGATTTTATTATAATTTGCAGGGAGCTACCACCAATCAACGGGACAGTTTTACTGGCTTAGCATCTTTTAGTCCAATTAATTATTTACTCAACACAGATATCAATAATCGTTTGAATGGAATTAGTGACATTCTTGTCGACCAGTCTGATATTTTACAGCAAAATAAAAGTGATATTCACCAAAGTCTAGACCAAATTCAATCTGAGTTTGAACTGGTGCGCAATGCAGCTCCCGATCGCCAGGAGTTAATGGAGGCGATCACCTCAGCTTCGGCCAAAATTGAAGCATTGCAAGCCTTGGGTAATGCCATTGACCGGGAAGCTATTGGGGCTTGGGCGGAACAAATTAAAGAACTGAAAAAAACGTTGGAGGAGGGCAACCTTGGGGAACGGGAAATTGAACAAAAGTTGGCTCAACTCCAGACCGTCCTAGCTGCTGCCCAGGGTTTTCGGGACAATGCCATTGGTTCTATTGATCGTCTGGAGGACCGAGTGCAACAACGGGTGACGGAAATTCAAACCTTTGCTGCCCAGTTGCAAAACCTGAGGGAAGAAACTAGAGAATTGCTGGCCACATTGCCCTTGGAAGAAATTGACCGTCGGGATTTAGCCAAAATCGCCCTGGGGGGGATAGATAAAATAAAGGAAATTGAAGGCGATCGGGACCGTTCCACTTTGGAAAATATCATCGACCGGATGGAAACTGCCCAGGATAAGTTGGAGGCAGTGCGTGCCCTACAGACGGAAATTCAAACGCGCATTGCTAATCTTCGTTCCAGGGAAGATCTAGGGGCATTGCAGAAAAAATTGGCGGAAACTAGGGAAAAAGTGGGACAAGTGCGGGAGGCGATCGCCAATCTAGAGAAAATTAAGGATTCCCATTTAGGGGAAATTATTCAAATCCTCCAAGACAGTAATGCCAAGGAAAACTTGATACAATTGCAAGAAACACTGGCCAAGTTGCAATCGCTCAAAAATAATGCAAATTTTGCTGATGCTTTACAAGATTTAGCCAAATTAGACCAAATTTTGGCCAATGAAGAGCAAGTAATTGCCGCCATTCAGGCTGAACTTTACGGGGCAGGGCAACGGGATTTAACCATTGATACCAACACCGAGCTATCCGTCAGCGAAACTACCGTTGATCTAGCCATTAGCTACCATTTTGGCGACGTCCGTCCTGTTTACGGTTCAGGAAGCCAGAGCAGAAGTTATCCCCAGTGGTGGTTTGAACCCTACATCGGAGCCAGGTTGATCAATCTCAGCTTTGCCCTGGACCAGACCACTAACTACCGCTACGATAGTTCCCTAGTTTCCCTGGGGGGACAATTTCAAATTAACGAAACCGCTAGCCGCACTTGGATTAATCCCTTAGTGGGGGGAAAATTTGGGGTGCAGTTGACGGATGCTTTAGCCCTTTGGCTCCGGGGGGATGTGTCCGGCTTTGACCTATCGGGGGAGGCGGACTGGAACTGGAACGCCATTTTAGGACTAAATTACTATGTAAGAGAAAATGTGGCCATCCAGCTAGGTTACAAATTTTATAGTTTGAAGTATGGACAGGGCAGTGACGACGATGGTTTTGACTTTTCCCTGAATTTGAATGGCCCCTATTTGGGTTTGACCCTGCGGCTTTAGGCTGTTTGAGTCTGTTGACTTTCACCAAGGAATTTATTTTAAAAACTTTAAAAACAGAGTCTTCTAACCGACAAAAATCCCCTTCAGTCTCCCTATAACTCCATAACCCCGGATTATGGTGACTGGTACCATGGCAGGGTTGAACGCAAAACATCTCAATTTATCAAACCAATGAAACCTGAATTTGCCACTGTCCAGGCCTGGGAACAGGCAGATTGCCTGATGCAACCAGCTCTGATTCGCACCATTGACCATCTGCGGCAAGGTTTGGAAAGCTGTCCCTGGCGCAGTCGCTACGAGGAGGTGCAGGAACCCATACCAGGTCATCGATTAATCCTAGAAAATGAGGGGCAAACCTACGGAGTTAACATTTGGGATTTATGCTTTCAAGTCTGCTTTGCCAATTACCAAGCCCAGCCCTTTGGGGATAACTTGCCGGAGAATAATCAGGCTTTGGCAGTGGAAATAGACCAGGACTTATTTAACGACCAAGGGGAAGTGGATTGGACGAAATTAGACCATAAAGCTCGCCATTGCGTGGAAGCATTTTTAGCCGCCCTGCCCACCGTTGGCCATAGTTGATTTTGATTGCAGGCGATCAACCGTGCGGAGAATTTGTCCTGCTAACATGGCCGCTCCAAAGCCGTTATCAATATTGACTACCCCCACCCCCACTGCACAGGAATTGAGCATGGTTAACAGGGGAGCCACGCCGCCGAAACTGGTGCCATAGCCGACGCTGGTGGGTACGCCAATCACAGGACAGTGCACTAACCCCGCCACCACACTGGGTAAGGCCCCTTCCATACCCGCCACCACAATCAACACATCCATGGCTTGAATTAATTCTCGATGGCTCAACAGTCGGTGAATGCCAGCTACCCCCACGTCCCAGAGTTTCTCCACTTTGAACCCGCAGAGGCTCGCTGTAATGGCCGCTTCCTCCGCCACGGGTAAATCCGCTGTGCCTGCACTGAGAACGCCAATGGTACCGGAATATTTAATTTGTAAAGGGGTTTGCACCAGGGCACAAATGCGAGCTTGGGGATAGTACTGCAATAGAGGAATGCGATCGCCAAGCAGATCCGCCACCTCCGGCTCCACCCTGGTCACTAGCACCACCGGATTATGCACCGCTAAGACCTGGATAATCTGCTCAATTTGTTCTGGGGTTTTACCTGGACCCCACACCACCTCTGGAAAGCCCGTCCGCAGTTGCCGCTGATGATCCACTTTGGCAAAATCATCGATCGCCTGGAAACTGAGGTGTTTAAGCTGCTCAAAACCCTCTTGGCTACTGATGTGACCACTGGCGATCGCCGTGAGCAATTGTTGGAGTAAATCTGGGGTCATGGGCAGGGAAAACTGAAAAACAGGGCCATGGACTATTCTGGCCCATTTGGGCTAGGTTGCTCCCCCGTACATGGCCTGTAGTACCAGAGCCGGATCGACTAAAACTCCGTTATGGCGCAGTTCCCAATGGAGATGGGGCCCTGTGGTTCTTCCCGTCATGCCCACCCGACCAATGCGCATCCCCGCCACCACCTGTTGGCCCTGTTGGAGCACAATGCCCCCCTGGCGATCGACCAAATACCTTTGTCCCTGATGCACTTCCACCCCGCCCATTAAATGACAGTAAGTGTGCTGCCAAGGGCCAGACTGAATGCGAACCATGGTGCCACAACCGGTATGGTCGGACATTTCCACCACTGTGCCATGCCACCAATTGCGTATGTAACTGCCCAGGGGCGCAGCCAAATCCAAGCCATTGTGGAAAGTGCTCGCTCCAGCGGTGGGGGCTCGGCGGGGACCAAACCCAGAAGTATATTGCTGGAAATTTTCCACCGGGAAAGAAGCATACTGCCAAGGGTTGGTGGAACTGGTAGCCACTGGAGCATATTGAGCAGCAACCTGGTTATTGGAGGCCAAAGCAATGGTCAAGGTGCTACTGGCCATAACCAGAGCGAGGAGAGATATTAACGACCATAGTCGGCGTTTTCTGAACCTGGGCCTGGATAAATTTCTACTTAACCAATGCTTTTGACGACAAGTTCGCCAGAAAGAGTTCATAGCACAATCCTCACACGTTTCACACTGCTCCCTAGTGTATGCCTAGAATTGTTCCCTGGCGAAGGTCAACTTATTTATCTCTGGAGGCATAGGCATACCTGGGTATGGGTAAAAAGCACGAAAATGCCCATTAATGCCCCTGTCGTCCGTAATGAGGAAAGATCTAGCAAAAGTCTTCTGGATGGAAAGAGGATTGCAAAAAGATTCTTCTCTAGAAAATCTTACTTTTCCATTATTCTCGTAGACCATTAACTTTAGGCTTTAAGGCCAGTTAAATTGGGCTTGGTTTGGTATAGATTGGGGTTAACTAGTTAAAAATAGAATCAATTTTGCTCCGTTGTTGTTCTTCTGCCCCCCGCTGAGCCGTGCTCTACAAAATTCGCCACTATCCCAACTCGGTGTTGGCCGTTACGCTCAAACCCAAGGAACGGCTCTACATTAACCCCGGTTCCCTAATTAGCATGGATGGGGGATTGGTCGTTAGTCGGGTTTGTGGTGGAGGCTGGCTCCGGGCCTTGGCTCGGTTTTTATTGGGTAAAGAAAACTTAATGGTTAATGCCATCCATAATCCCAGCGATCAACCGTTAAGTTTTACCCTAGGCAAAGCCTTACCAGGAAATTTGACCAGGCTAGACTTACCCAAAAATGGCATAGTCATCAATCCAGGAGTACATGTTGCCCATACCAGCGGCGTCAATATGGGGGTGTATTGGCTCGGTCTATCCAGTTGGTGGGGGGGGCAGGGTTTATTCGGTTTGAAACTCCAAGGTAAAGGCCGCGTCTTCCTTGGTAGCTACGGCACCCTTAACCAGTTGTCCTGCCCCCAGAGTTTTGTGGTGGAACATTCTCATTTAGTAGCGTTTCAGCCCAAGCTCAAGCTCAAAGTTAATTTTCCCCGGGGCATTATTGGTGATCTGCAGTCCGGTCGGGGGCTGAGTTCCCTTCTAAAGGGCTCCGGCAACCTCTATTGGCAATCCCGTAGCTTGAGCAGTTTAGGCCGTTTTATCCGGCTCCGACTGCGCTGATTTTTTCTTTGCCTGCCCTATGAACATTAAACTTCTCAATTCCCCCCAAACGGCGATCGCCAGGGTACTTCTGGAGGCCAATGAAGAATTAGCAGCCCAGCATGGTTCTTTAATTGCCATGAGTCCGGACATTACGGTGCAAAGTTCCGTGCGGCGCACTAGCGATGGAGCAGGGAAACAGAGTAGCCGGGGCAATCAAGTTAAAACCATGTTTTTAAACAATTATCGAACCGGGGAAAATGGCGGTGAAATTTACCTGGCCCCTCCCCTAGTGGGAAACCTGGGGCACTATCAACTGGGCGGGAGGAAATTAATTGTCCGCCAAAGCTCCTACCTAGCATCCGATGGCAAGGTGGACATTTTCATGGGCTACAAATCCGCCGCCAAGAAAGAACCCTATTCCTGGCTGAGTTTAGTGGGCATTGGAGATGTGTTAATCAGCTCCTTTGGGGCTATGTATTCCCTGGAAGTGAATGGCAAACAAATCGTCAACTCCGACCATGTGGTGGCCTTTGATAACAGCCTCAAAGTTAAGCCGTATCAAGAGTTGCGTCCCTGGCCCAAACGTCTGGTGCCCAACCAAGAAATCCTCTATGAATTCAGTGGCACAGGTACAATTTTTTGCCAAACCCATGGTCCTCGGAATTTTGCTCGGGAAGTGGGTCGCCAACTCAAACCGGAAAACTTCAAACTGCGCTAAATCATAAACCGAAACCACTAATACCATTGCCCTGTAACTGAAATCTGCCCGCCATGATGGAAGAAGAATCCCTAGAAAAGCTCGAAGAAAGTCTAGAACAGATCGACCCTGAGGAGGATTTGGAAGAGGATTACACCCAACATCTCTTTGCCCATCCCCGGGAAGCAGGGGGAGATAACCAGGTACGTCCTACAGATGATGAATTTAATCTTCCCTACAGCATTAATGGCCATGCCCTGTACGCCACCCTGGAGCTGACCCTGAAGCCCGGTCAAATTGTCCTTGTTGATGCCAATGTAGTCACTGCCATGGACCGTTCTGTTCTCTTTGTTAACAAATTGCGGGGGGGATTGTTGGATGTCCTCCGTAAAGCCCTAGGGACAGATACCCTATTTCTTAACCAATTTACGGCGGAACAAAGCGTTGGCCACCTGCAATTGGCGCCAGCCCTACCGGGGGATATTTGTCATTATTTTTTAACCACAGAAAAAGGTATTTATCTCCGGGCAGATAACTTCCTGGCCTGCCAACCAACGGTGAAAATTGACACTAATTTCGCCAGTATGAAGCATTTTTATAACGATAGTGAGAGTTTTTTATTGCGTTTAGTCGGACAGGGGGATTTGTGGTTCAGTCTTTATGGTGGTTTGGTGCAGGTTTCCATGAACGGCGATCTGGCCTATAACCCCGATTACATTGTTGCATTTGAAGATACCCTGGATTACCAAATGACTAAACAGGAGGGGCTCGCCGTCGATCGCCTACGGGGGGATGTGTGGGGTGGTAAGGGTAGACTGTGCCGCTTCACTGGCCAGGGGAAAATTTGGCTTCAGGCCCGTCAGGCCAATAGCTTTTTGAACTATGTCCAATCAATTTTGCTCAATTTACGTTTTCCCCGACTGAATTAGGGGGATCAACGCATTTACGGAGAACTTGGGCCATGGTAGGATTACCAGGTGAAATTAGGTTATGGGCATTAAAAATAAGCTTTTGCTTCAACGAATTAGAGCGGAAACTCACACCACTTTTGATCCGCAGTCGAAATTAAAACCACTACAAACATCACAACTTTTTTGGCTAGACCGATGACAATGGGGGACAATCTCTGGGGATGGCAGAACATCAATGGTTCACCCTATCTCACCTGTGCTTTATTGGCTCCCTGGCCCCATGGCTTTTTCACCAGAGCCTTCTATCCCCAATTGCCCGAACAACTGATCACCTATCTTGATCCCCAAGGAAAAGCTTTCCGGGTCAAACAGGTTCATGGGGACGTAACCCTAACGGCAACGGAAATTGGCCAAACTCCCTTGGCCCCAGACAGTGCCCATCCCCCAGCGGATGGAATCATTAGCGACGCTCCCCACCAAGGGGTCTGGGTGGCCAGTGCGGACTGTACCCCAGTATTGATTGGCGATTTGATTGGTAAACGGGTGGCGGCGATTCATGCAGGCTGGCGGGGGACCAAAGCCAGAATTGTGCCCAAAACCATCGACAGATTTCTGGCCCTGGGTAGTGAGTTAAAGGATTTACGGGTTGCCCTAGGCCCGGCGATCGCCGGAGAAGTATATCAAGTCGATCCCTGGGTAGCCTTGGAAGTGGGGCAAAGTGTGCAGGCAGTGCAACAGTTGGCCACGGAGAGACAGCAATGGGATTACCTGTGCAATGTAGCCACTCCGCCCGTTCTACCCGATAGGGAACCGGAAAAATATCGCCTTGATGTGCGTCGCATCAATCAACTGCAACTGTTAGAGTTAGGTTTTGCCCAGGAACAGATTGCTGTGGCCCCCCACTGTACCTTCCAAATGGAAGAACTTTTTTTCTCCTATCGCCGTACCCACACCAAGGAAGTGCAATGGTCTGGCATTGTCAGTTACTGACGCGGAGACAAAATGGGGACTTACTCACGCCTCGTCTCAATTTTTTCCTTGGTTAGTGGTTGGGGCGATGTTGACCAACTATTACAGTTAGGGAGCGACAAATATTTTGACCTCCGTACCGGCAGCACCTCCTCCTTTTTTACAGACTTTGGGAGGTTTTGCAAAGTTCAGGAGGAGGTCAACGTTAGAGTTCAGCAAATTAACAAATTACTTTTTCGCATTTTCTTTAAAATCCTTATCCACCACAAAACGGTTAGCCACGGTTTCCGGTTGAATAGCCGAAAGAATCACCTGATTAGAGTCCATAATGATCACAGCCCTGGTGCGTCGGCCATAGGTGGCATCAATTAACTGACTACGTTCCTTGGCATCGCTGATAATCCTTTTAATGGGAGCGGATTCTGGACTGACAATAGCAACAACCCGATTGCCAGAAACAATATTGCCAAAGCCAATGTTGATTAGTTGAATTTCCATAGATTAGGGTGGATGGGAAATGGGAGGAGAGGGGGAAATGATCGCTTAGGTATTTATTAGAAGCAATGGTTAGCCTTTAAGAGTAAATGACTGTTTGTTCCGTAATTTAGCTAACTGAGTTAAATTATGGCCAATTTCAGCCTATCCCTCCTTCTACTTTCGACTTTCAGGGGTTTTTCCGCGTCTATCCAGAGATAGATTAATCCGGAAAATTAGGACTAACCAGCGGATTTATCGTCAAATTGCCCAATATTTCCGGTTTTATCCACGGAAACTTCCCTTTGTCAACTTTCATGGAATTTTCATGCCCTTTGTTGCCATTGCTTTCGCCAAAATTTTTGATACCCTCGACGCCACCACCCTAAGTTTTGGGCGCACCCAACTTTCCCTCTTGGATTTATTCCAGTTGGCCCTATCCGCCCTAGCCATATTCGTTTTAACCCACTATCTCAATCGAGTTTTACGGAGCATTGTTCTACGGCGTTTTATTTATGAACAAGGCATCCGCTACATTGTGGCCAATTTGTTGAGCTATGGTTTGGGTTCTTTTTTGTTCATTGCCATGCTCCAAACCAGTGGCATTAACCTCTCTTCTCTCACGGTGGTGGGGGGCACCCTTGGGCTAGGGATTGGTTTAGGTCTGCAAAATGTGACCCGTAATTTTGTTAGTGGGGTAACTCTGCTGGTGGAGCAAAAGGTCAAAATTGGCGACTATATCCGCTTTCAGAACATTCAGGGTTATGTGCGGGAAGTATCCACCAGGGCCGTGGTGGTGGGACTCAAGGATGGCTCCAAAGTAATTTTGCCCAGTAGTCTACTGATCGAAAATCAGGTGATTAACTATCATTACGAAACGCAAACGGTGCGTTTGACCGTGGCCGTGGGGGTGGCCTATGGCACTGATCCGGTGTTGGTGACGGAAACCCTTTTGATGTGTGCCTATAGCCAAGCCTGTGTGGTCAAAACTCCCCCGGCCCAGGTGATTTTCCAGAATTTTGGTGACAATGCGTTGGAATTTGAGCTTTGGGTCTGGATTGAAGAGCAATACATGGGCCAGCATCCGGAAATTCTTAGTGCCCTACGCTACACTATTTGCTTTTACTTTAAGCGCAATGGCATTGGCATCCCTTGGCCCCAAAGGGAACTCTGGCTTAAAAATCCCGAGGCGATCGCCAAATATTTTCACCCGGATTTGGATTTGCCCAGCCTGTCTGACCCAGCGCCCCAAGAACCGACCATTTCCCTCAGTCAGGTTTTGAAATCGAGTGACTATTTCAGTGGCTTAAACGAGTTAGAAATTCGCCAGTTGGTGGAAATTGGCCAGTTACAATCCCTGCAATCGGAGGAGGTGCTTTTTCGGGAACGGGATCCAGCCGATGGCTTTTACATTGTCATTTCTGGGCTGGTGGAAGTCTATACGGAGAAACTGGGTCGGGTGCTGGCGAGTTTGGGACCCGGTAGTTTCTTTGGTGAATTAGCCTTGATGCTGGGCATTCCCCGCACTGCCTCGGTTAAAGCTAAGGAAAAATCTCTCCTGTTTGTGGTGCGATTTCCCCAATTTGAACAATTGCTACAAAGCAATCCCGATTTCCGTGAAGCTATTATCAATGCGTTGGGGGAACACCAAGGGGAATTAATGCGCCGCAAAGAAGAACTGGCCACCAAGGGTCTCCTTACTTTGGAAGAGGAAGATAGTAATATTATGAACTGGGTGCGTAAAAGGCTCCAGCGGCTATTTGGTTAGGTACTGAAGACCACGGACGGACAATTTTTACTAATTATTCCTGAGGTTATTATGGGCAATCGATCTCGTTTTGGGGCATTGACATCCCTTGGTTTAATCGTTGTTGCTCCCTTGGTTCTGATTCTGAGTCCCAATTTTTCGGCCATGGCTACGGAACCCACCCAAACCCAGCTACAAACGGCGGCCAAACTTGTTTGCCAAGCTTTGAGTGAAGGTAAATCCCCCGATGTGGCCAGGGATGCCGCTAGGGCCTATTTAATCGCCGAAGTGGGTAGTCGTGATTTGCTAAATGCCGATAATGTTCGCCAAAAACTACGGCCGGAAGTGATCAAGCAATGCCCTGGCCAAGCGATGAAACTCATTGGCCGCTAGACCTTGCTAACAAATAAACAACCTCGATAATTTGTCCTGCTAATGCGTCTTGCCACCACCATTGAAGCGATCCTTTATCTCCAGGCTAAACCAGTGGCGATCGCCGACTTGGTCAGCATTAGTGGTCAGGAAAAGGCCTTAGTAGAGGATGCCCTGATGGAGTTGATGGAGGACTATGCCCACCGGGACAGTGCCCTGGAAATTGTGGAAACTAACCAGGGTTACAGCCTGCAACTCCGGGCCGCCTTTCAACATCTGATCCAAGATTTTGTCCCCGCCGATCTCAGCACTGCTAGCCTCCGTACCTTGGCGGCGATCGCCATTAAATCCCCCCTACTGCAAACAGACTTGATCGAACTACGGGGCAGTGGAGCGTACCAACAGGTGCAGGAATTGGTGGAAACGGGTTTTGTCCGCAAAAGAAAGCAAACGGAAGGACGCTCCTATTGGCTGGAAATCACCGACAAGTTTCACCAATACTTTGAGATTGATAGTTTACCGCTGGATTTTGCTGAAAAAAAAACAAAATAAGTCCCCCAAAAAATATTCGATCTTCTTAAACCCATCCCTAAAAACCAGTTTCGCGCTTGATTGTTATCGGCTGAATCCCACAATTGCCGATAGATATGATTGCTGGGAAACCCTGGGCTGCGGACTAGAGACGGGAGGTTAACTTTGCGGAACCTGTTTCAGACAGCTTTTCCTCACTAGCTTTACCCCGAAACTTTTCCCGCCAAAACAACTAAAAAGATCGGGCAAGGCCGCCGACAGCCCCGATAATGGGAAGGAATTGTCGCAAGAGGGTATCAGTCCGTTGTGAAACCCCGTTCTTTTTTCGTTCTACTGGCCGCCGTTGCAATTTTTTTATTGGCTTTAGCTGGCTGGGGTACTGCCCTGGTACTAGGCCACAGTCCCCTTAATTTAGCCCAGGGAGGGGTGAGCCGTAGTCCCATGGCCCCAGGGTTAATTCCTGGCCAGTCACCCATTATGGTGTCTTTGCTGGTTAATCCCGAGCGCCTGGAAGCCTTTACCCAATTGGCAGTTAATCCTGGGCGGCGGCGTCGATCCCACCGGGAGTTGGCCGAGTTGGAGCAGAGTTTGCTTGCTAAAACGGGGCTGGATTATCGCAAAGAGGTGAAACCCTGGTTAGGGGAGGAAGTTACCCTCGCGGTGACGGATTTGGATTACGACCACAATGGGAGCAATGGAGCCCAACCGGGATATTTACTGGTGGTCCACAGCCAGGATCCAGAACTGAGTCGGGAATTTTTGCAACTGTCCTACGCTACTGCGGCGATCGCCGGAGATACGGATCTGGTGTTTGACCGTTACCAAGGAGTCAAAATTACCTATAAGCACCCCGTTAACCCAGTGCCCAATGGCAATTTACTGGCCAGTGCGGTGGTGGGGGACTATGTTTTATTTGCCAATCATCCCCAGGTGTTGCGCCAGGCGTTAAATAGTTTGCAGGCCCCTTCCCTCAGTCTGGCCCAAACCGAAACTTATCAACAGGCCCTGGCCAGTTTAGATAACCCGAAATTGGGCATAGTTTATGCTAATTTTCCTGCCCTTGCCGCTTGGCTTGGCCAGCGACCTGCTATTGATAAAAATTCTGACCAAACGGCGATCGAACAAACTTTAACAGTGGCTTTATCTCTCCAAGCTCAGGGATTGGTGGCCCACACTGCTTTGACGGGGGTACCTAGCAATAACCCAGGGGAAAAGGCGGAAAATGTAACTGCCATTAAAACCAATTTAGTTAACTTACCTCCCAGCAGTAGCTTGGTAATTAATGGTCAAAACCTAGCCCAACAATGGCAACAGTTGGCCACGGGTTTAGCCCCCCATAGTCCTTTACAACAGGCATTAAGCAAGTTAGTTCATGATTGGCAACAGCCCCTAGGTTTAGATTTAACCACTGATATTTTTCCTTGGGTGCAAGGCGATTATCAATTAATCTTTTTGCCCAAAACTAATCCGAGCCAAAATGATTGGGTATTTGCTGCCCAGGACTTGGATACCGCCGCCACTGACTTAGCTTTAGAACATCTAGATCAATTGGCGATCGCCGCTGGCTACCAATTATCAACTTTGGACCTGGATGGGCAACGGGTATTGGCCTGGACTAGCCTGCAAACCTTGGCAAAGCAGAATATTACCAGCCTACAAACCCAAGTTAGGGGAGTTCATTGCCGAGTAGGCGATCGGGTAATTTTGGCCAGTTCCCTCGAAGCTTTATCCCAAGTGTTGGACCAAACCAGTCCTTCCTTGGCCGATCAACCGGAATTTCAACAAGCATTGTCCACCCTGCCAGGAGACAGTTACGTTTACCTCGATTGGCAGAGGGGAGAACCATTTTTTAGCCAACAATTACCCGTGCTGAGGGTGTTGGAGTTATCGCTCAAACCTCTGTTTAAAAATTTACGATCCCTAACCATTAATCAAGAGCCCGGCTCCACTTCCATTAGCAACAGCACTATTTACCTGAATCTGGGGGTTGATTAGCTTGGGGAAGTGCTCTCGCCATCTGAATTGGGAGCAAAGGTTTAGAACCTGTTTTAAAAGCCCCCCTGGCCCCCCAATTTTGGGGAAAAGTGAGTGAAATTCCCCCAGTATTCCGGTCGATTTAGGGGACGCAATAAAATTTTCTAAACACGTTCTTAGGGAAATTTTCTTTGCTTTGATCGGATTAGCCTTGTTCCACGCCTTGGTCAAACTTTGCCAACCAACCTTCAAAGATCCATACCTCCCTCACTGAGCACCACATTGGGATTTTCCCCCATGCGGAGGATATGAGCCGCCGTATTGTGTACGCCAAATTCTGCCCCCAGTTGGGCCCCCAGGGTGCCATGGATGGCCATATAGGCCATGAGAAATAGGGCAAAACCGAGATAGGCCCAGCTAACTTCATTGCGGCAATTGGTGCGCCAAACAAACCGTTGATAGCCACGCCAAATAGTTGTGCCCACCATCATCGCCAGTAGCAGGATGCCCCCCACGCCATGGAGTAACATGGTAGTGCCAGCGCCAATGCCCCAATCGCTGACCTGATTTGTGGGAGGTTGGGCCAAAAGAATTTCAAAAAAGCCCGCCGCCACTGTGAAAAAACTAATGAAGGCACCGGCCACGGCATTGTACCAACCCACATCAAAGAAGTTTTGGCGTTGGGCGGGAATGGCAAACCCTTTGAGAATTGGCCGCTCCAAGGGGAAAAATACGCCCGCAAAATCAAAAATTAGGGCAATGATGAATAACCCCAGACTGAAATGAACCAAATTGGGATGGATGGGAAATCGGTAGGGCAGACCATTGGTGCCTAGCTGGAGGCCAATTTCTTTGAGTTGGTCAATCAGGGAAGGGTTCATGGTGCGCTAGATTTCCTCAGTGAAAATGAGATGGGGGGTAAAACTTCTATTTTGAAAACTTGTTAAGACTAGGGAATAATGCCGTCTTTGGTTGCTTGGACTACGGGTAGGGTGTGCAGACCATAAACCCAATCCACCAGGGAGCCGAGGAAGATTTGGATGCATACTAACACCATAAATACAGTGGCTAGCATGAGGAAAGGCAGGCTGGTTTTCAGCGGATTTCGTACCCTCAATACTCCCCGCCAAGCCGTTAACCCTGCCAAAATGGCCGACAATGACCAGCCGTTGACGGTGTGCCAATCCAATGCCGGTTGGGCCGCCGGGTAGGGCATGGCCAGGGCCGCTTCAAATTCCCCAAAAATTACCGCAAAAAAAATGGCGATCGCCGCTGTGAGCCAATTCCACCAAGCGACTTCAAAGAACCTAGGCTTTTTTTGGAGGTAGCCCACCAGTTCACTAATGTAGGCAAAGAAAACCATGCCAATGACAAAGTGGACAATGATGGGATGGAGGGTATCGGGGTAGGGCAGATTTTGGTCATTGAGGGTGAACATGGGCAGGTTCCGCAAAGTGGTTGGGTTTGGGGGCTGAAGTTAATAGTTGCCGGTGTGGTCAGGTCAAGAACAGATTTAAATACAAATTTAGCTAATTTAAAAACTAATAAAAAATTAAAAGTAATTGGCCATAGGTTAACCCCCCTACCGATTCATACCGGGGCTAGGTTGGGGGACGAAAGGAGCCCTTTCCCTTTCCGGTGTTTTGAAGCCAAGGTACAACAGGACGATAAAAATCAGGGGCGCAATGATGGCGATCGCCCTGATGCCCTGGTATTCCTGTCGTTGGGCCGGGGTCATGGCGGCCCATTTTAGTTCCTGGGCTGTGGGGGCGTGGGGACGATGGAAACGGTCGATGGTTTCTTCCGCTAGCCATTGGGTGGTGGATTTAAAGTTATGCAGGGGGGTGGGCAATAGCTCCAGATAGGTAGCATTCCGCAATAAATCCCCTGCCTTGCCTTGGATGCGTACCCGGTCAAATAAATTGGCCACCCCATTGTTCAAGCCCAACTTCATCAATGTGCCCCGCAGTTGGGGATCGGGACTAACCAACGGTTTACCATTGTGTACCGCCATTAAATTTTTGGCGATCGCCGCTCCTTGTTGGTAGGCAATCTGGGCCAGGGCGGGTTTGGGATTATCTTTTACCGTCACACAGTCACCGGCGGCAAATACCTGGGGAAAACTAGGCAATTGCAACGTACTGGTTACTAAGGGTTGCCCATGGCGATCGAGTTCCTCGGCGGGAATTTGTTCCTTGAGGGTTTTAAGTAAAGGATTAACCGCTGTACCTGCGGTCCAAATGGTGGTGCCAGTGTCTAAGTGGCGCAATTCCTCCTCTCCAGTTTCCACAAATTGCAAACTTTCTGGGGTGACACCTTTAACCCCCACTCCCAACTTCAACGTCACTGGAATAGTTCTAGCTTGCAACTCTTCCAGGGCACAGCGCTTGAGCCCGCTATTGGCATCCCCGGCCAAAATTCCCGGCGCATGGTTCACTAGGTAAATCTTTAAATCATTGAGATCCCCACCCATGGGCACGTACCAACTGGGCAATAAATCCGCCAAGGTAGCCGCCATTTCCACCCCCGCCGGGCCGGCCCCCACGATCGCCACCGTCAATAATCTTTCCTTTTCCGCTTGATCTGCTGTGGTTAACGACTTTTCTAAACAGGCTTTGAGATGATCCCTAAGGGCGATCGCCTCGGCTTGGGAGCGGAAAGCAAAGGCGTATTCTTCGGCTCCTTTGGCTCCTAAGTAGCCCTGCACTGACCCCACTGCCAGCACCAAATAGTCATAATGCTGTTCTTGGCCAGAATCAAGTACTAACCGTTTTTCCGCCAATTGCAGATCCACAACCTTGGCTTGGACTATATCAATACCGCTATTAACCAACAATTTTTCGTAACTGGGACAAACCACCGACTCCGGTAACTCTTCGGTGAGCAACTCGTAGAGCATAGGCTTAAAGACAAAATTTGCCTGGGGTTCCACCAGGACAATGGGGCCGGCGTGCTGATGATGGCGCAGATGGAGAGCAGTGAATAGTCCAACAAAACCACCACCGACAATCACTGTTGTTGCTGAATCAGACGAATTAATGGCCACAGTTTTCCATCCCACTGCCGAACAAGTTTCACTATGCCCCGAGGCACTTCCCCTGTAAAGGTAGCATGCATGCAAAAAGTGGGGCCAATTTCCTGGAAACTGGAACCCCACTTAACAAAACTTAGGCCAAAGATCTTAGATTGATTCGGACAGATTACATAGGAGGCAGAATTACTTGATCAATGACGTGGATCACACCGTTGCTGGCATCCACATCGGCGGAAATGACAGTGGCTTTGTTAACTTTCACTTTGCCGTCTTTGACTTTGAAGGTGAGATTCTCCCCAGCTAAGGATGCCACTTCACCGGATTGAACCTGGGCAGCGGTGATTTCGCCGGGCACCACGTGATAGGTCAAAATTTTCACCAATTTATCTTTGTTTTCAGGTAACAAAAGACTTTCTATCGTACCAGCGGGTAGAGCGGCAAAGGCTTCGTTGGTAGGAGCAAAAACGGTAAAGGGGCCCTCAGCGGATAAAGCTTCCACTAAATCAGCCGCTTTGACTGCTGCAACGAGGGTACTAAAAGTTTCATTACCTGCGGCGACTTCCACAATGGTCATGGAGGAGTCCGTGGCGGCTTGGCTAACTACGGCAGGTTTTTCGGTGGTCTCCATTTCCGCCATGGCAACGGTGGGCATCCCCAGGGCAAATCCGGTCAGAGCGGTAAAAGCGACAATTTTAGCAGCGGTTTTCATAGCAATGTTTCCTAGTGAGAAGACTGTCCATCGCTATTATGACAAACTATAAAGTTTTGTGAATAAATGTTAAGACAAAATCACCACTGGCACAAACTGAAAAATTAGAACAAGATAAGTAAGTCTAGAAAATATCCGCTGGATCTGCAGCCCGCAAACGCCCCACGGCGATCGCCCCGGAAATGCAACACATGGCAATGGTCATAATTAATACAGTTAATGCCCTGGCCGTGGTCATAATCAGGGGCAAACCCGTGGCCCGGGCTGTGTTGGTGTAGAGTAGAATCCCCAACCCAAAACTGGGTAAAAAGCCAATCACTGCTAGCAATAGGGCTTCTTGGAACACAACTCCCAACAAATAGCGATCGCCGTAGCCAATGGCTTTGAGGGTGGCATATTCCGGCAAATGGTCAGAAACGTCGGTGTAGAGAATTTGGTAAACAATGACGGTACCGACAATGAAGCCCATAGCGGTGCCCAAACCAAAGACAAAACCAATGGTGGTGCGGGTTTGCCAATAATTTAATTCGTATTGGACTAGCTTTTCCTTGGTGAAAACCTGGACATCCCCCTCGGTTAACTCTTGGCGGATTTCCTCCGCTACTTTTTCCGGATCAGCACCGGGTTTGAGTTGCAAAATACCCGCATCAATGGAACTACGGTCCCGATTAGGAAAAAGACGGAAGAAATTTAAGTCGCTGGTAATTAACGTCCCATCCGCCCCAAAGGAGGAACCAAGGGTAAATAAACCCTGCACCTGGATGCGGCGATTACCCACTTCGGTGAAAACTTGGCCATCGGCTTCTAACAGAGCTGGTACCGGGCCAAATTCTTCCCGGGAATCCTGGTCAAAGAGGAATACGTCGGGGCGCTTAATCAGATCTAAATTTTCCTCTACCCCCGGTAGATTAATAGGATTGTTAACGGGGTTAAAACCCATGATGTAGATCTGGCGGCTGACTTTAGTTTCCGGGTTTTTCCAGCGGTTGATGTCAATGTAGAGGCTAGTGCCATCCTTAACAGAGGCGTTGCCCATGGCCTGGTATAAACGGCGGGCTGCAAAAGGGGTGGGGTTAACAAAGGTGTCCGTTTGGGTGCTGAGAATAAATAAATCCCCTTGCAAACTTTCAGGCACCCGGACCGCACTGTCAAACAAGGCATTTTTGAACCCCAGTTGCATAAAAATCAGCACATCGGCAAAGGCAATGCCGGCGATCGCCGCCAGGAGTCGCATCCTTTCATGGAATAGCTGGTGCCAGGCAAGGGAAATTTTCATCTACTAATGTACTGATGGATAAATCTTTGGTTGATTGATTGTTAGTTGGGGGCAGAAGGGGGAGCGCTGTCGGGTTCAATTTTGACCACCACTTTGGCGTTGCTCAAGCCGGCCACGGTTTTGCTGGCGCTGGGGCTGAGGGCAATTTTTACTTCCACCACCCTGGCATCAATGTCGGCGGCGGGGTCGGAGTCCAGCACATCATTTTTGCCAATTCTCAAACCAATATTGGTAACTCGCCCTTCCAATTCACCGCTAAAGCTATCGTTTTCACTACGCACCCAAGCAGTTTGACCTAGTTCCACCCGGCCAATGTCATTTTCATACACTTCCGCCACCACAATCATTTGGGAGGTAATGCCGAGATCGAGGATGCCATTAGTATCACTAACTTTTTCCCCTGGGCGAGTATAAATTTTTAACACCTGGGAATCCACCGGAGCCCGCACCAGGGCAGTGTCCAACTCAGCTCGGGCTTCCTGGAAACGGGCCATGGCCAAATTCAATTCCGCCTGGGCTTTTTGCACATCCACCGGACGAATTTCGGCAATTTGAGATAGGGTGGCCCGGGCCGATTCCCTTTCCAGCACCATGGTTTGGGCGTCCTTATCTCGGACTGATTGCTGTTCCCGAATTTGTTCTTCCAAAGTAGCTTCGGTTTTCATTAGCCGGGCCTGAGCTTCCCGCAAGCGCTGGTTGCTGGTTTCCAAATTCAAACGTCGCTGTTCCCAGTCCGCCATGGCGATCGCCCCATTTTCGGCCAAACTGCGATAACGACGGTCATCATTGGCCGCTTGATTCACCTCCGCCTGGAGGCGATCAATGGTGGCCTGTTGCTCTAACTTTTCCCCTTCCAACTGCTTAACCAAATTGGCCAGGGCGGCTTGGTTGACAGCAAAATTCTGTTCTAATTCCGCCTGGGCTTTCCGGACTTGGGACTCCTGGGCAGCGATTTCTCCCCGTTTGGCACCGGCTTCAATGATGGCCAAATCTGCTTGGGCTACCCGAACCGATTCCTGGGCAGAAACCACAGCGGCGGCTTTTTGTTCGTAGGAATCCAGCACTGCCACCACCTGGCCTTCTTTGACTTTGTCCCCTTCTTTGACTAATACTCTGGCTACCTTCGCCCCACCAAAAGAACCGGGGGAAGCGGAAAGCTTAATAATTTCCCCCAGGGGAGCAATGCGTCCCAGGGCGGCCACGGGCTTGTCTTCTGGAGCTTGGGTTGCGGGAGAAAGGGCACTGGAAGCGTTATCCTCCCCTTGATTGACCCCGGAACGGAGACTGTAAAAAATTATGCCCCCGGTGAATAAAACCCCCACCACCATGGCCAAAATGATCCAACGGAGGCTATGGTCAGGGTTGGTAAGTTGTCCAGTCCTAGTGGATTCACCCATAAAGCAAAAAGGGCCAATAGCTTGAAAATGCTAAATGGATTGTAACATTTTGATACGAGAGGATTCAGGGCACGGGGACACAGTTATTGCTGGCTTTCAAGGGCGTAGATTTTCCCCCGCCTGTTGGTCCAGAAGCCAGATCAGTTCCCCCTGGGGCTGGATAAACCGGGCTGGATATTGCTTGGGGTCGGCTTCGGGGGCAAAAATTTCCCCTAATGCATGCTGCTTACTGGCCCCTGCTACGAGAAAAACTACCGAACGGGCTCGGTTAATCAGGGGAATAGTAAAAGTTAACCGGGGTTGGCCATCTTTATTGCCCACCGTAATTAGGCGATCGCCAACGGTCAGGGCAAGGGTATGGGGAAAGAGGGAAGCCGTGTGGCCGTCATCCCCCAAACCTAAAAGGATTAAATCAAAGGCGGGAAAATGTCCTGCTTCCACCTGGAAAAAAGTGGCCAACTCATTTTCATAGACCTGGGCATCCTGTTCCGCATTGCCAGCGGTGGTTGGCATGGGATGAATATTTGCTTCGGGAATATCCACCTGGTCTAACCAAGCTAAGCGGGCCATGCGTTGGTTACTGTCGGGATGGTCTACGGGAACATAACGTTCATCCCCCCAAAAAACATGGATCTTTTCCCAGGGGAGGGCTTGGCGGGCGAGGGCTTCATATAACGGTTTGGGGGTACTGCCTCCCGATAGGGCAATGGTGCCTTGACCCCGCTCGGCGATCGCCTTGGTAATGCGGGTAGTGACACAGACTAGGGCCCGTTCAATCAAAATTTGCTTATTTACCAACACATCCACTTGGGGAACCATGGAAACCTCTCGGGAATGGACAATCTTGTTTTTCCCCTCCATATTGAGGGGATTTCTCCGTTAGGCAACGGAATTGTTGAATTTCTTTAACTTCTTAGGCGCATTATCGGCCAATTTGCCGTAGCCCCCGAGGGCCATGAGCCAGACCGTCACCACTAACCAATGGAAAATGGCGATTAACCATAGGGAGCCACTGTGCCAATAAATCGCTGTGGTAGCGATCGCTAGTAAACCGGTGAGACTGAGGAAAATGGGTTGGAAAAATATATTTCGTCCCCTGGGATAAAACAGCAGGGCATTGAGGGGATGGTAGACCAAAAACAACACTAAACTCAGCACCATGGCCCCCAGCGTTGGCCAAAACAAATTCAGTTCCGTGGGATAGGGCAACAGCATAACCCGAAACACCAATTCTTCCCCCAGCGCCGGCAGAAAAAACAGTCCGACAATTGATTTCACACTGCCACCGAGGGATTGGCCCCACCATTGCCATTGCAAAAAGCCAAATTTAAAGCCCAAGGTCATGGCGATCGCCCCGTAGACGACAACAGCGATCCCGAAGAATTGCCAATCCTGGGGCCGGGGTAAAAATACTGTGGCGGCCAGAATCCGACGGGCAAGGGCGGAGAGAACAGGCACATCGCCAAAAATACCAGTGGGGGCCAGGGGTAAAATTTCCGGCATCGATCCTCCCACTTGGTTGGGGCGCATAAACCAAAGCTGAGCCCCCTGTTCCAAGAAAATTTGGTTGAGAATATCCTGATTCAACCGGGGCAACATGGACTGCCAACTGAGCAGAGCATTGGCTAGGGTATTTTCCTGGATGAAATCGTATTGATTGGTGGGATTATCCGGATCTAAACCTGCCAGGGTGGCGGCATTATTTTGCCAATCTTCCCTCGTAACGCCCCTGGGTTTTAGCATCGTCAACAGGCGATCGCCTAATTGCTGTAGCCGTTGGAAACGTTGGTTTTCCGGGGAATTGGCATGCTGGGCTAACCAAGTAATAATTTCCGGGCTATTTTGCACTTTCTGCTGTAGACCAACAATTGCCAAGTACAGAGCTTGGTTAGAATCCTGTACACAGGAAGCCGCCGGACTGACCCCTGCATAGCCAGTGCCATCCCCCGTTCGGTAGCGGGCCATCATGATTTGCAATTGTTTTTGCAACTCATCCAGGGGAGAAAGTACGGAGCCGCCGAAGTTATAGTCCTCCAGCACATCCAGCTTGACCACCACATCAGCAAAAGGACGGCTCTGAATCCAGCCCCGCTGCAAATTACCCGCGTAGTTTTCCCATGTTTGGGAACCGGCAATGATGCCCTGGGGATTATGGGCATAGACCTGGTAGTAGGGAATTTCCCACTGCAACTCCTCCGTAAAGGGATCCCGGATAACTTTGGGCAAGCTAAAGGAAAAATGCCCCGTCACCGTACCCAACATAATTTTTTCCCCCAATTTCCCCCCAATGCCGCCAAATAGATGCATTCCCAACAGGCGATCGCCTTCTTGCCATTGCCCTAAAGCTACTGCGGGGGAATCACTGCGGGGATCAACTAAAACCTTTTGGGCTGTGCCTTTGCGAGCAGGGGTATTCTGCCAGTTTTGGTGATTAATATAGTCCCGACCGGGGCCGAGGCGAAAAATTTGTTCATCGGGTTGCAATTGCACCAAGGACCGGGGTTTGAGGGATTGCACCGTAAATATGCCATCTTTACCCTGGGCGCCATAGACGTACCAACCCGCCTGACCCACGGGAGAACTAGCCAAATCCCTGGGGGTGGACATAAACCGATCGCCATTGAGACGAGGCTGTTGGGGAATGCGAATGGTTTCCTGGGGCCCGTCAAACTCTTTACTGCCAGGGTTGTAATGTTGCACCAGCATCAAATCCGCTGGGCAGGGTTTAGTTCCAGGGCAATCCTGCGGTATGGCATTGGCGGGGGCATTGGGAGCAGGGCCAATAATTTTCACTAGGGCTTGATAGCGTCCCGTGACCATTTTGGGCATGGTGGCCAGTTTAATTTCGGCTTGATTGCCCAGAGGAACATTAACTTGGGCTTGGTCAAACCGCACCAGCACATCGTCCACGGGCCTGGCTCCAGCTAAAGATTGCAAAGGCCCCACCTGTGATCGCCCATTTAAACGGTTGGGCAATAAATTTCCTGCCTGTTCACTCTTCAAAGCGGCAGGGGTAAAATTTACATCCGTGGTCACTAGTTTGAGGTATCTGTCCAAATCAGCATTGCTCTGCCAGGTGAGACGGAGTTTTTGTCCCACTAATCCCTCTTGGATAGAAGGCGCTTGATACAGTTCCAACCAAACCCAATCTCCTGTGCTGGCTTTAGTTTCTTCCACCGTCGGCAGGATTAAACGACCCAACCACTCTCCCAAAGGCCGATAATACGCCTCATCTAAATTCTGTTGCAGAGGATAATAATCTACCTGGTTGGCGGGCAACTGACTGCTAATTTGATAATCCGGGATGCGGCCAGAGGTTTCCTGCGGTTGAAACAGCGTAGCTAGGGAAATCACCACCAGAGCGGCGATCGCCACCAATACTATCCAGCGCCATTGCTTCATCTGTGGACCGCCCTAAAAATTGCCATAAAAAAACACCTGGGGCGTCTTTCCTTGTTTCGACTCCAGATGTTTTTCTAATTTCCTCACACCTGTCCTAAGTATAAATCACCAACGGGGATTGTCAAGGCTTCAGACCTGGAAAAAAACTTAATTTTCAAGAAACTTTGACCTAAAGCAGAACTCCGAAGCTTTTTCCATCGTCCTTCGCCGTAGATCGTGAATTTTTTCTAAGATTTTTTAAAATTCTTCAATCAGGGTTTCCCCTGGCCCAGCACCACTCCATAGACCAAAAACAAATTCCCCACTCGGATTGTTTTCGGTTAAGAGTTGTATAAAGGCCATCGCCATTTTAATAATCACGCTAAGATCACGGAGGATTGGCAAAAAGCCTAGGCTGATTGGTGACTTTTTTGGACAGCAACAACACTTCCCTGGATTGGCTTTGCCTTTCCCCATCTGACAGTGTAATTGGTTGATTATTTCAGTGGCCCGGCCGATGGATAACTACCATGGCCCGACCGAGCGGGATTTCGAGACCAGTTTGAACAGTATTAAATTAGCCTTTCCGGACAAGGCCTCTGTGAAAATCTTAAAAAAGTATTAAGATTTTAAAAGCTAGCTTATTTTCGGAGGAAATGTGTTTACTCGACTTGCCCAGCAACACCGCGATTTCGTGAAGGATTTAGTCATGAGCTTGAGGGCTTTGGCCACTGTGCTCGAAAATCGGGGCTACATTGCTTCTTGCTACACCTGTGGCGACCAACTCAACAGCGCCTCCTTCATGGTGAGCTTGGGGGAAAATCATCTGATCCGCTTTTTGGTATCGGACTACGGCATCACCTGGACAGAAATGCGGGATGACCGAGAATTAATGAAATTAGAAGGGGCCGAGGCGATCGCCCAATTGGAAGAACTGGCCAATGTGGTCAAATATTGCCTAGCAGATGCCCCGAAAGGTGGCCGCAAAAAGCGCAAAACTGCCCAACTACAACTAGTCTAGGGCCCTTGCCATAACCCCCGATAGCGTGAGTTACCAGGAAATTCCCGCTGATAGTCCCCTGTAAAGCAAGGGAGCTGGAATAGTTTGTTTTACCGTAGGGTGTTGGCTCCCCTGCCGGCCCTAACTGTGGAAAGTGAAATGCCCACGCCGAACCTAAAATTAGAGTTTGGGACTTGCCGTGATACATTTCTATGCCTAAGCTCGGGGCAAATGGTTATAGCGTTTTAAACAGATAGTGACCGTCGTTCCCTGGCCAACTGCACTTTTTAACAAAATACTTCCACCGTGTAAGTCGATACATTTCTTGGCAACCATTAAACCGAGTCCTGTTCCTGCAATATTTCTGACGTTTTTGCCCCGATGAAAGGGTTCAAAAATTTGCTTTTGGTCCTCTGGCGAAATGCCAATGCCCTGGTCGGTGACTTCAAAAATAATCTGTTCCGAATCTAGGCTTAGGGCAATTTTAATCCGCCCTCCCCCGGGAGAGTATTTAATCGCATTAGATAACAGGTTAGATAAGATGGACCGCACCAACCTTTCATCTACCAATGCCTTCGTATCTTGAGCGTTGCAGATAAAGTCAAAATAATATTGGTCACTGACACTTAATTGAATTTCTTCGATAAATTGCTGGAACAATAACTTCAAATCTAACCAATTAGGATTAAATTCCAATTTGCCCGCTTCGGCACGGTTAATGATTAAAATATCATCCAGGAGCTGTACCATATTTTTCACGGAATTTTGAATACGGTGTAGGTTCCGGCTACGCTTATCGGGATCAAGCCAGGCCACTTCAGAATTTTCCAGTAATTGGGCAGCAGCTAAGGCCGTACTGAGGGGAGTACGAAATTCATGGGAAGCCATGGAGAAAAAACGAGTTTTTAGGCGGCTTAATTCTTTTTCCCGTTCTAAAGCTAGGCGGACTTCCTCCGTGCGTCGGCGCTCAGTGACATCCCTTTGCACAGCAATCCAATGGGTGTAAAAACCTGTTTTATTGGCAACGGGCACCAGACTAAATTCCACCCAAAACTCACTGCCATCCTTACGATAATTAATCACTTCAACGGTAACTGATTGCCATTGACTAATGGCTTGCCGCACTCTATCTAATTCAGTGCGACTAGTTTTTGGCCCCTGTAAAACTCGGGGGGTTTTGCCTAGCATTTCTTCAGCGGTATAACCGGTGATTTTAGTAAATGCTTCATTGACATAGAGAATTCTCGGCCCGGGATCATCAATGGGCTCCGCTTCCGTAATCACCACCGCATCATTAGTATTAACCACAACGGATTGTAGCAAACGAATTTGTTCTGCCTGCCGCTTTTGCTCGGTAATATCGGCGACAACCGCCACCAATCCGGCAATGTTTTCTTTACTATCCAATAGGGGAGCAGCGGAAATGACAATTTCAATCCAGCTACCATCTTTTTTTTGACATTTTAATTCTAGGCTAGGGGAAGCCATGCCCGATAAAACTTGCTGTTTAAATTGCTGATAATCTTCCAGCAAAATGTTAGACGTTAATAATTCTGGATGGGCAATAATTTCTGTTTCTTTCCAACCGAAAATACGTTCCGCCGTAGGATTCCAAATCTGAATTTGGTCTGCTAAATTAAGAGTAAAAATTCCCCTGGGGGAGGCGGCAATCAGGGATTGTAGGGTGTGGTTGGTATGGCGAAGGGCGGCTTCAGTTTTTTGTCGTTCACTGATTTCCACCCTTAGGGATTGATTGGTGGCGGCAAGTTCTTGGGTGCGTTTTTCGACTCGGTTTTCCAACTCTTGATTGAGTTGCTGTAATTGCTCATATAATTCCGATTGTTGAATGGCGATCGCCACCTGATTGGCTAGCTGTTTCATTAACTCCACTTCCCACGGTTGCCATGGCCGGGTAAAAGCACATTGATGGGCAATTAACAGCCCCCAAAGATAGGGAAATTCTGATTCATTATCTAGGGAAGAAGCACGATTATGTTGAAGAATGGGCACTACTAATTTTGATTTCACGCCAAATTGTTTGACGAAATCAGCTAGGCAAATCTCTATGTCATCCTGGTCAATGTCATTAATGGCCCGTACTTTACCTTTGGTGTAGGCTTGATGGTATTCAACGGGAAAAACTTCATCGGAAAAGGTCCGCCCTAAAATACTTGGATAATTGGCATTCACCGATTCCGTAATGGCGCTGCCCGTACCATCTTGCCAAATGCGATAAATTAGAACTCGATCAACTTGCAACAGGGTTTTAACTTCAGCGACGGTGGTATTTAAAACCGTTTCCAAGTTTAAAGATTGGCGGATATGTTGGGTAATTTGGTTAATATGGTTAATAAATCGTTCCCGTTGGGTTTGTTGCTTGAGGCTAATTTCAATCCTGCGGCGTTCTTGGTTGTATCTATGCCATAAATAACAGGCCATGGCGATCGCCAGAAAAACAAATTCGATTGGAATTAGAAATTTGCCCATATATTAGCGAATCCCAGTAGAAAAACCTTACTTAAAATATTTTTGTTTGGCGATAATTTTCATGACTTTTAACAATAAAGCTAAATCTTGATCCTTGGCAAAAACGCCGTCAATTTGGGGCAGGTAACTGCGAGCTTGTACCGTGATCTGACTGTCGGCACAATCCGTAATTAGTAGTAGGGCCGGCGGCTTAGCAGACAATTTTTTAATAATGGTCACTAAATCTAAAGTAGCTGAAATATCAATTGCTTCATATTTAATCCCGCAACCAACTAGGATGGAATGATATTCTCCAACGTCAACATTGTTAAACAAAATATCTTGGAAGTTGATAGCAGAAATTTCAAAACTTGGACATAAAAATCGCTTGACTGATTGATACCACTGCCGATCCATTTCTAGGATACCAATTTTTGCCTTCGTTTTCTTGCAGGTCAGGGCAGAGGCTTTTTTACCGGCTAGTTTCAACATTGGAGTCTGGCCTCAAATACAAAGTCTGCAAAGTCTCGAAATATTAAACCAGAGAATAAATAATTAAACGCCAAAATATTTCTAGCAAAAACCCCAGTTATTAAACCGCCTAAGTCCCCCAAGAAAGGGGGATATAACGGTATAGATTTTGTCAGCCTTCAGCTTGGCTTTACCATCAAAAAAACTACAATCCAATAATGCCCCAAGCACTAAGGGCAACGGCAATTATCCCTAAACTGACTAACGCCCCTCCGACGTAAAGCACGACTTTCCCTGCTAGATAAACCCCGGCGGGATAGGGTTGCTTTTGCCATTCCCAACGGTAAGTTAACGGAGCTTGGTTGCGGAAGTAGCCGATCGCCTCTAATTTTTCCCGATGATCAGCACCGTAACGGGGCATCCGGGCAAAAGGTAACTCACCACTAATCCGTTGGGGCAGAATGCGCCGCCGTTGATAGGGCACAGTATCGTAGCCAAAGTTTTCTAAATATTCTTGACTATTGAGCAGTTCGTTGATGAAGCCAGGTAACCCTTTGGTGGCGATCACAATGGACCAAGCAATTTTTTCTTCTTCACTATAAACATCTCGACCCAGTAATCGTTGAATACACATTTGTGCAAAACGATAATTATTATTTACTTCAAAATTGCGACGACGAAAGCTATCCGAAAGAGCTAGACCACGGATAAAATCCCGCACGGTAATTTGCTGATTTTTTAATTGGGATTCTAAGGCAATCTGCCGATTACTTTGAATCATTTGTTGCTCGTTGAACACCTGACGATAGGCTGCGGCGATCAGATTATCCATGGCAGAGGGAGAAAGGGTGCCCTCCGTGGTGAAAATACGAGCGTGTTCATCTCCAGAGACTTCGTAGTTGGTAACCCGTTGATTCTGACTAACGGGAGCATAGGCAATTAAAGGCAGTGTCATAGATAAAGTTAGTAATTAAACTTAAAAGTTGTTTAATGTCCAGCCAATGACTGGTATGTGTTGGCATTAAAAATGCGATCCTAACAAAGTAAAATTGAAGAAAAGGGGGAGAAAATCGTAAAGAAATCGGAAAGTTAGCTGATGCGACTAAAACTGTTACATTTCGCAACATGAATTAACCCAGACCTGTTCACCCCTTCAGGTAAGCTGAGGTTGATAGAGAAAAGCACAATGGGCTATGAGAATTCTTTTAGTGGAGGATGATTTGCCGCTGGCGGAAACCCTTGCTGAAGCATTGAGTGACCAGCTTTACACCGTTGATATTGCCACTGACGCTTCCCTCGCTTGGGACTATGCCTCCCGACTGGAATATGACCTCGTTATTTTGGATGTGATGCTACCGGAGTTGGACGGGATTACCCTCTGTCAAAAATGGCGATCGCACAGTTATTTAATGCCAATTTTGATGATGACAGCCAGGGATACGATCAATGATAAAATCACGGGCTTGGATGCGGGGGCGGATGATTATGTGGTCAAGCCAGTGGATTTGGGGGAGTTATTTGCCAGGGTGCGAGCTTTGTTGCGTCGGGGTTGTGCAACGTGCCAACCAGTTTTAGAGTGGGGGCCAATCAGGTTGGATCCAAGCACCTATGAAGTTAGTTATGACAATGAGGTTTTGTCTTTGACCCGCAAGGAATACAGCATTCTGGAATTACTACTCCGCAATGGCCGTCGGGTGCTAAGTCGGAGCATGATTATCGATAGTATCTGGAAGTTAGAGAGTCCCCCAGAGGAAGATACGGTTAAGGTGCATGTGCGGAGTTTGCGACAAAAATTAAAAAGTGCCGGTTTATCAGCAGATGCTATTGAAACGGTCCATGGCATTGGGTATCGTCTGGCCAATTTAACGGAAAAATCTTTGTGCCAAGGGAAAAACTAGCCCTGAAAACCATGGTTACTCATGCAAGAATCCGTTCACCCGTTCACGCCCCTTTCTGAGAGCTAGTTTCTAAGAAAGTGTTTGAAAAGTTTTAAGCAAGCCTTTGAAGCATGAGATGAACCATGGCAACATAGAGCATGGTCTCACTGGTGGTAGGTAAATATTCATAATCCTTGCTTAAACGACGATAGCG
>NZ_CP019225.1:3328420-3347485 GCF_010222815.1 Synechocystis sp. CACIAM 05
ATCTTGAGGCAGTTAGTTTTAATATACGGTATTGAAAGTCTAGTATTCATAGACGAAGCTGGTTTTGAGAAATTTGCATCCTCACTTTATGGATGATCTAAAAAGGGAGAAAGAGTATATGGAAAAAAGCAGGGGAAAAGAGGGAAAAAAGAAAATCTTGTAGCGAGAAAAAGAAAAATGCAAAAAGACTTGATAGCGCCGATGTTATTCACCGGAAGCTTAAATACAACAGGTTTTGAAGGATGGCTTAAATTCTTTTTAATACCAGCATTAACAATGAAATCAATCTTGATTATGGATAACACCCCCATTCATCGAAAAAATAAGATTAGAGAAATAGTGGAGTCCGCAGGACACATTATGTTATTTTTGCCAACTTATTCTCCAGACTTGAATGATATAGAGCATGATTTTAGTGCATTAAATAGAGCGAGAATGCACGCAACTCCTGGTACTAGCATAGATAAAGTTATTCAAGATTACTGCATAGTCTAGTGTCTCATAGTTATGCTAATCAGCTATGCTAGCCTATGACAAAGCAGCCCCCCCCCTCGATGGTGATTGTTTGGTCGGATGAAGATGAATGTAATAAGCAATCAAATTAGCCTAGTACTTCCCGCACATCAGCTACTTGCCCCGTAATGGCCGCCGCCGCGACCATGGCTGGACTCATTAACAAAGTACGGCCAGAGGCGGAACCCTGACGACCCTTAAAGTTACGGTTGGAAGAGGAAGCACTCAGTTGATCACCCTGGAGTTTGTCGGGGTTCATGGCCAAACACATGGAACAGCCTGCTTCCCGCCATTCAAAACCCGCTGCTTGGAAAATTTGATCTAGCCCTGCTGCTTCGGCCTGTTGCTTGACTTGTTCGGAACCGGGCACCACAAAAGCTTTTACCCCGGCCGCTACCTGGTGACCCTTGGCTACCTTAGCGGCTTCCTCCAGGTCGCTCAAACGACCATTGGTGCAACTACCAATGAAACAAACATCGACTTTGGTGCCTTTCAGCGGTTGTCCCGGCTGGAATTGCATATATTTGTAGGCTTCGCTGGCGATCGCCTGGTCATCGGGGTTGAGGCTGTCAAGGGTAGGTACCGGTTCACTGATGCCAATGCCTTGGCCGGGGGTAATGCCCCAGGTAACGGTGGGTTCAATGTCCTCTGCCCGGAAAGAAACCACATCGTCATACACCGCATCGGGTTCACTGGCAATACTGCTCCACCATTGCACTGCCTTGTCCCAATCTTCCCCTTGGGGAGCAAACTCCCGCCCTTTGAGGTATGCAAAAGTTACTTCATCTGGGTTGATATAGCCGCAGCGAGCTCCCCCCTCAATGGACATATTGCAGACGGTCATGCGTTCTTCCATATTCATGGCGGCAAAGGTTGATCCGGCATACTCATAGGCATAGCCCACCCCGCCCTTAACGCCCAATTTGCGGATAATGTGGAGAATCACGTCCTTGGCGTAGACCCCAGGTGCTAAATCACCGTTAACCTCAATTTTCCTTACTTTTAACTTATTTAAGCTCAAACTCTGGGCTGCCAACACGTCCCGCACTTGGGAAGTGCCAATGCCAAAGGCGATCGCCCCGAAGGCCCCGTGGGTAGAAGTGTGAGAATCGCCACAGGCAATGGTCATACCTGGTTGGGTTAGGCCCTGTTCCGGGGCAATGACATGGACAATGCCTTGATTGCCGGAACCAATGGGATGGAAGCGAATATTATGGGCTTTGGTATTAACCTCCAACGCCTGCATCATTTCTTCAGCTAAGGAATCCTGGAAAGGCCGTTGCTGATTTTCCGTCGGCACAATGTGGTCCACCGTAGCCACCGTTCTTTCTGGATACATAACCCGCAACCCCCGCTCTTTCAGCATGGCAAAGGCCTGGGGACTGGTGACTTCGTGGATCAGGTGCAACCCGATGAAGAGTTGGGTTTGACCCGATGGCAAAACACTGATGGTGTGGAGATCCCAAACTTTGTCAAATAAGGTTCTTGCGCTCATGGTGGAAGTCTAGACAGGGCGATCGCCGAGGGAAAATGAATAGAGAATGGGGTGGTCGTAGCGACTATCACCATCTTAGCCTGACCTGACAACCTGAACCTAGGAACAATAGTGGAGAAAAATCCAGTCAATTTGGTCTTAAAGTCTGGGAAATTAGGCTAGGATGTCACTCAGAGCTTGTCTGAAAACTCCCTCTGGCCCGCGACAAAGATTTGATTAATCCCTATGAGTACTATTTTAGTTGTCGAGGATGAAGCCATTATTCGGGAGTTAATTGGGGAAACCCTGAGTCTGGAAAATTATAAGATTCTAGAAGCAGAAAATGGGGCGGTGGCCCTGGGGCTGCTCAACTCCTTGGAGGTGATGCCCGACTTGATCATCTGTGATGTGATGATGCCGGAAATGGATGGCCATGGCTTAATTACAGCCCTGCAAAAGAATGCCAAGACCGCGGCTATCCCCTTCATTTTTCTGACAGCTCTGGGTACTATGCAGGATTTTCGTAAGGGCATGAATTCCGGCGCGGATGATTACTTAATTAAGCCTTTTAAACAAGAAGATTTGCTGAATGCGGTTAATAGTCGTCTGCAAAAACAAGCCAAGTTGTCAGCCTTTTATCAGGGGAGTATATCTAGTTCCTTGACCGAGAGGCCACGCCGTTCTGGTACCATCGGTACACCGACCCTCACCCCGGATGAAGCGGAAATTTGGCGGGATTTAGAAGTGGGTTTAAACACCGGGCAAGTTTTTCTCTTTTACCAACCCAAAGTATCTATCCACAACCATTGTTTGGCCGGCTGTGAAGCCTTGATCCGTTGGCACCATCCCCGTAAAGGTTTTGTTTCGCCGGGACTTTTCATCCCGATCGCCGAAAAAACTGGCTTTATCAGCGTGGTGGGGGAATGGGTAATTGAAACAGTTTTGCGTCAATGTCAGCAATGGCAGTACCAAGGGCTGGACCCGATACAAGTGGCAATCAACATTTCTGCCCGACAATTCCATGGAGAAGACCTAATTTGCATTTTGCGGCTCGGCACCCATAAGTATGATGTCAGTCCCCAACAATTGGAAGTGGAATTAACCGAAACCTTGTTGGTGAAAAATGTCCAGGATTCCATTAAGCAGTTGAATGAACTCCGGGCTGAGGGTTTCAGCGTGGCGATCGACGACTTTGGCACTGGTTACTCTTCCCTAAGTTATCTGCAGCAGTTCCCCTTTGATGTGCTGAAAATAGATCAAAGCTTTGTGCGTCACATTGACAAAAACGCCAAAAATAAAACTATCACCGCCTCAATTATCAACCTAGCCCACGAACTAGAGTTGCGAGTAACGGCTGAAGGGGTGGAAACCTGGGCAGAATACGATACCATTGCCCACATGGGGTGTGACGAGTTACAAGGCTATCTTTTTAGTCGTCCTCTGCCAGTGGCAGATTTCACCGAGTTGTTAAGCAAGGGCACGGATGTTCCTATTTTGCCCCTACGGCGCTGACAGTTCAGTCAAGATGCGAAAAATTAAGCAGATTAATAATGGTATTACACCAACAACGTTTCTCCCTCGACCATGGAGCTTTTTGTCAAACCTTAGCCCAAACTGAAAATTTACTCATTGTCCAAGACTTGGATGGGGTCTGCATGGAATTAGTGCAAGATCCCCTCAGTCGCCGCCTGGATGCGGATTATGTCCGGGCCACCACCCTGTTTGCTGAACATTTTTACGTGTTGACCAATGGGGAGCACGTGGGAAAAAGAGGAGTACAGGGCATTGTGGAACAATCCTTTGGGGATGCTTCCTTTGTGCAACAGGAAGGCTTATATTTGCCCGGTTTGGCCGCCGGGGGTGTGCAGTGGCAGGATCGCCATGGCCAAGTAAGTCATCCCGGAGTGGGACAAACGGAGTTAGAGTTTTTAGCCGCAGTGCCCGAGAGAATCACTAATTGTTTAAAAACCTTTTTTGGCGATCGCCACCATTCCCTATCCCCAGAGCAATTGCAAACCGGTATTGAAGCTTCGGTTTTGGATAATGTGGCTTCCCCCACTGCAAATTTAAATACCTTGGCTAATCTATTACAGGACTTTCCCCGAATTTATCGGGATTTGCAGGAAACCATGGCCCAATTATTGGATCAGTTGATGGCGGAAGCGGTTGGCCAGGGTTTGGGTAATAGTTTTTTTGTCCACTATGCTCCCAATTTAGGCAGGGATGAACAGGGTAAGGAAATTATTCGTTGGGCCAGGGCCGGGGATTCCGGCACCACCGACTTTCAATTTATGTTGCGGGGTGGGGTCAAAGAAGCCGGGGTTTTGGCTTTGCTAAATCGTTACTATCACAATCGGACCGGAGAATATCCTCTGGGGGAAAGTTTTAGTGCTCGGCAAGCGCCCCCATCCCACCAGGATTTGTTGCATTTGGTGAAAGCGAAATTTGATCCAGACTTGATGCCGCTGATCATTGGAGTTGGGGATACGGTCACTAGCCAGGTGGATGAAGCTACCGGGGAAATTCGACGTGGCGGGAGCGATCGCCAATTTTTGCAATTAATCCAAGATTTGGGGGATTGGGGAAATCACGGTAATTTAGTGGTGTATGTGGACAGTTCCCAGGGGGAGGTGAAAAATCGCCAACCTCTACAACTAGAAACCGTGGCGGGACAAACCCAAGTGGTGGCTGGCCCTGGTGATATGCGGGACAGGGAAGATCCACTGAAGATCAATGTGGCTTTTCCTGGTGGCCATGACCAATATGTAGCGGCGTTTAAGCAGGCGGCACAGCGCCGAAGAGCCCATTTTTCCCAGTAGTTATGGTGGTGAAGCCATTCTCCGTGGTCAAATTAAGTACCCATTAAGTACCTAATCTCCGGGTGGTATGAACGGGGTTACACCGGTTGGTTTTAACCGTCTGATTTTTTGTTGTATCGTAATTTTTGCCTATGGCTAGTGTCAGTTTTGAACAGGTAACTAAACAGTTTGATGATTATGTTGCTGTTAATAACTTGAATTTGGAAATTGAGGACGGGGAGTTTTTAGTTTTTGTGGGGCCGTCCGGTTGTGGCAAAACCACTTCTCTACGACTCCTAGCTGGGCTGGAAACCGTTAGTCAAGGGCAAATTTGCATTGGCGATCGCCGGGTAAACGAACTATCCCCCAAAGACCGGGACATTGCCATGGTGTTTCAGTCCTATGCCCTCTATCCCCACATGAGTGTTTATGAAAATATGGCCTTTAGCCTCGACTTACAGGGCAAACCCAAAGAAGAAATTAGGCAACG
The DNA here is from genome assembly GCF_010222815.1 of Synechocystis sp. CACIAM 05. Classification (GTDB taxonomy): domain Bacteria; phylum Cyanobacteriota; class Cyanobacteriia; order Cyanobacteriales; family Microcystaceae; genus Synechocystis. The sequence continues at coordinate 3,333,696 of NZ_CP019225.1, forward strand.
AGTCTGTAGCGCCGCTGAATTGTTGGGCATTGAAAAATTACTGCATCGCAAACCCAAGGAATTGTCGGGGGGACAGCGGCAACGGGTGGCAGTGGGGAGGGCCATTGTCCGTAAACCCTCTGTGTTTTTGATGGATGAACCCCTTTCCAATCTGGATGCCATGCTCCGGGTGCAAGCCCGCAAAGAAATTAGTAAACTCCATAGCGATCTGGCCACTACTTTCATTTACGTTACCCATGACCAGGTGGAAGCTATGACCATGGGCGATCGCATTGCTGTGATGAAGGATGGTATTTTGCAACAGGTGGACAGTCCTGCCAATTTGTATAATCAGCCCGCTAATCTATTTGTGGCTGGCTTCATTGGTAGCCCTGCCATGAACTTTTTTCAGGTGGAAAGATTAAGTCAGGAAGGCAAGGAAAAGCTGAGTTTGGACGGTGTTGTTTTACCAATGCCAGACAGTGTGGCCAAAAACGGCGATCGCCCTTTAACCCTCGGTATCCGCCCTGAAAATATTTACCATCCCCACTATTTACCCTTAGAAATTGAGCCCATGGAGCTGCCGGCCACAATTAACCTAGTGGAAATGATGGGTAATGAATTGATTGTTTATGCCCAGACCCCTACCGGGACAGAATTCGTGGCCCGCATTGACCCCAGGGTAAACATTAGCGCCAAAGATTCGGTTAATTTCCTAGTGGATGCCCAGCGTTTTTACTATTTTGACCGGGAAATGGAAACGGCGATCGTTTAAAATTTGTCGGCGTTGAGCTGTTGATATAATCTTTGCCACTGTTGCCGTAAACCAAAGGGATTGGGGCTGGTTTCCGCTTCCAAATTCCATAAACTTTCATAGAAAAAGAAAGCAGTGCCAGCAAAATTATGACCATTAACCCATTGGGCCTGTTCTTTAATTCTTTGAGCAGGGATAGGACGATTTTTTAAACCACTCAGAATACCCACTACCACGGGGATTTCCTGCTTAGTTTGTTGCACCAATGGCTGTTGTAATTCCCCGGTAAAAGCGGCTTGTTTTTCTCGATAAACTTGCAAAACCAACTCATCCACCACTCCTACTTGATGCCAGCTATGCCAATCTAATAGGAAACAATTCTTGGAAAAGGTTTGGGGATTGGGGGAAATGGAAATGGTCAAATCAGGTTTTACTGCTTTTAAAATGGGCACTAAACTTTGCACATAACGATTAATTTTAGCCGATCGCCAATCGGTCCATTGTTGCCAAACAGGGTCGGGACTAACGCAGTTTTGATTGAGGTTTAACTCAGGAGTGGGGGGCGGTTCCTTACCCGTTTCTTGGCGATACAGCGCAACAGTAATGGGGTCGTAGCCAAAGCTGTAGGGATAGCCAAAATGATCATCTAATTGAATACCATCCACATCGTAGCAACGGACTAAATCCACTAAAAGAGCAGTAATTAATTGTTGTACTTCGGGATGGAGTGGATTTAACCAGACCCTCGGTATAGTACCCCCTTCCAACCAGATAGTTTTTCCCTGGGCATTGGTAGTTAACCAATGGGGGTGGGCTTTAACCCAATCACTCTCCGCCGGAGCCATAAAACCAAATTCAAACCAGGGAATAACCCGCAAGGATTTTTCTTTGGCTAAGTTAACTACCTCTCCCAACATATCCCGATCGCCTAATTTTTCATCTTGGCTTTGTCCTAACCATTGTTGGGCCACGGCACTGGGATAGAGGGTATGGCCATCGTTCCACACCGTCGGGTAAAGGGTGTTGAAATTAGCTCTTTTCAGATCGGCGATCGCCGTTTTTAATTGGACTGGATCATAAAGAACATTACTGTCCACATTGGTTAACCAAACTCCTCGAATTTTGTTAGGAGAAGCTGGGGAATTCTGCCCAAGGAAAACCGTTGTCAGAACAACCAATAGGGCAACCAATAAAATTAGTAACCGCCACAATTTCCCACCGAGATAATGCCAGGGAGTCCACATTTTTACAGAGGACGGTAAACTCGATAGTCAATCTTGGGGAAAATATTGTCCATAACTTCAACCTTTTCTAGCCAACCCGCATCCACTTTATTGGCTCGAATATCATCAAACAGTTTATCGAAGCGCAACAGATGGGAACGGGTACGACGCACCGCATAGGGCACCATGGTTCCGGTCCGCATAATAAATGCCCAGTCGGAGGATTGGGCCAACAGCAATTCCCGGGCGGCCTGGTTCAATGCTTTTTCTTCTAGTTCATCCACCGCTTCCCGATGGCTTAATTCAATCATGCGCTCAGCGGCTTTATGCAAGTGGGGGTAAATCCAAGCATTGGTGTCATTAAGCCAATATTCATGGAAACCTTTATAGCCCCAACTGGACTGGGAAGGACGACAAACCTGTTGGTGAGGATTTCCCCGCAGATAATCGGCCAGATGGGTCATCTCAAATGTGTCTTGATCAAACCAAGATTTACGGAATAAATAATCAATAAACCACGGCCCTTCGTACCACCAATGCCCAAATAATTCCGCATCGTAGGGGGACACTACTAACGGCGGCCGACCCATAATGCCCGATAGATGACCGACCTGTTGTTGACGGTTATACATGAAATTCGAGGCGTGTTCAGCAGCCTTTTCTTTAGCCCAATAGGGGTCGTACCAAGCTTTTTCCGATAGGCCCCCATCCCGACTGGTGATTTTGTGATACTTGATGCCAATATTTTTCCGTTGGCCGTTGGGCATGATATAGGGCTTGATGTACTCATACTCCGCTTCCCAGCCCAAATCTTTATAAAACTCTCGATAAACCGGATCCCCCGGATAGCCTACCTGGGAAGACCATACCTGTTGGGAAGATTCGTGATCCCGGCCAAAGGCCGCTACTCCAGTTTCTGTAAAAATGGGAGCATAAGTGCCAAATTTTGGTCTCGGACGGGCGTATAAAATGCCATGGCCATCTACCAAGAAGTAGCGCAGACCCGCATCGGCCAGCATTCTTTCCACCCCTTCGTAATAGGCGCACTCCGGTAACCAAATGCCCTTTGGCGATCGCCCGAAGTTTTCTTCGTAATGCTCACAAGCCACTTTAATTTGGGCCCACACCGCCTGAGGATACATTTTCATCAAAGGAAAATATCCGTGGGTGGCACCACAGGTAATAATTTCTAAATTATTACTATCTTGAAATTGTTTAAAAGCAGTTACTAAATCACCGTCGTAACGTTCCCAAGTTTCCCGAATGGCGGCAAATTCTTTGGCGTAAAAATCAGCTAAATATTGTAGATGGCCGTTATGTTCATTGCGAACAATTTCTTTTTCTAATAATTCCTGCAACAGAGATAAATGGGCTTCGTAACGTTGTTGCAATAGGGGATCCCGGAGCATGGAAACCAACGGCGGCGTCATGCTCATGGTAATTTTAAAATCTACTCCATCCCGCTTCAAACCTTCAAATACATGGATGAGGGGAATATAAGTTTCTGTGATGGCTTCGTATAACCATTCCTCCTCCAAAACGTAATCGCTTTCTGGGTGCCGAACGAAGGGAAGATGGGCGTGGAGGACAAGGGCAACATAGCCAAGAGCCATAGGAGTTACGCACCTGATGCGGGATAGTACAAAGTTAGCGGCTAACTTGTAGCCAATCTTATCAAAATATGGCCCGGGAAAACTTTGCCTCAGATGGCGGGGATCGAGGGGATCACTTAGCCAAGCTAGATATAATACACCCCATAGCCTATTGCTTCCCCTGCCATGCTCATTCCCCTTACCCAAGAAACCTTCGACCAAGTGGTACCTGTTATTGCCACTGGTGCCCAGTATTCCTATGCCTGGGGTAAGGTTTATAACCTTTTGGCCAGATTACTTATTTCCCTATTAATTGTGGTTTCCATTTGGATTGTGGGTCTAATTTTTGGCCACGGAGCCCAAGGAGTGGAATTGGTTTGCTTCATTATTGGTGGCATGTATTGGCTTTGGTGCCCCGTTTATGTGGCCAGTGTCCGCAATAGACAGTACCGTCGTTTTCCCTATGTGGGTTTTTGGCGGGGGGAAGTGTTGGATATTTTTATTACCGAAGAGGTGATTAATGAAACCCAGCAGGCGGATCAGTTTGGTCGCTTAGTGGTGGTGGAAAATATTGAGCGACGCATTAACCTAGAAGTTGGCGATCGCCAGGGTTTTACAGCCGTGGTACAAGCTCCGGTGCAGAAAACGTACAAAGCGATTCGGCCGGGCATGGTGGCGGAGATGTTGTTGTTCTCCAAAAATGCGGAGTTGGAGCGGGTAGATAAACTCAGCGACCTCCATCTACCGGAACTGGATTTGTGGGTGGGAGATTATCCAGTGGTGCGTCGAGATATTTTTCGGGATATTAGTAATGAGTTTGGTTCCCAAATTCCCCGCCGCCGCCGTCAACCAACTCCCTCTTCCCGCCGCATTCGTTAAGTTTGATTGCGTAATTAAGCTAATTTCCGGCTGTTTGGCAAAAATTCACATTTATTTATCTTTCCTTAGTCTTTTCTAGTCAATCGACTATTTTCGCCGTTGCAACTCTCGCCCTAACCACGGCGATCGGACAAAATCTAGTTAGTTCACCAATTACTTATTTTCGCCTACTAATTTCTGCATAGCTCTGCCAGTAAGAATTTAAAGTCTAATTCTTTTTAGTACAACTCTCATTTTTGTCTTAGTCCCATCTTTGGCGATCGCCATAAGTAACTATACCCAGACAAGTTATTTTATTTTTGTCTCAATTTAATAAAAATAAAAACACAAAATTTGTTTTTAGGCGTTTTAAAGACTAGAAGCAGTTTTAAAAGCAATTAAAACGAATTTAAGTTTTAAAAATAAGATTTAAGCCAGATTAATACCCCAAACTATTTCTCCAAGACCCCAAACCTCGTTAATAATGCGATCAGCGCAGCGGAGACCACACAACCCTGAGCATTCCCCCAGAGCATTTTTAGGAGCAACTCCCTTGACACTGACACTTGCGGTATACGGCAAAGGCGGCATTGGTAAATCCACCACCAGTTGCAACATCTCCACAGCATTGGCAAAACGAGGCAAAAAAGTTCTCCAAATTGGTTGTGATCCCAAACATGACAGCACCTTTACCCTGACTGGCTTTCTCATCCCCACCATCATCGACACCTTGCAGGAAAAGGATTTCCACTACGAAGACATCTGGCCCGAGGATGTAATTTACAAAGGTTATGCCGGGGTGGATTGCGTCGAAGCTGGTGGACCTCCTGCTGGAGCTGGTTGTGGCGGTTATGTGGTGGGGGAAACAGTGAAATTGCTGAAGGAACTCAACGCCTTTGACGAGTACGACGTGATTCTGTTTGACGTGTTAGGGGACGTAGTTTGTGGTGGTTTTGCCGCCCCGTTAAACTATGCCGACTATTGTTTGATTGTTACAGACAACGGTTTTGATGCTTTGTTTGCTGCCAACCGCATCGCTGCTTCCGTGCGGGAAAAAGCCCGTACCCACAGCCTCCGCCTCGCTGGTTTGATTGGCAATCGCACTTCCAAACGGGACTTGATTGATAAATATATTGAAGCCGTACCCATGCCGGTATTGGAAATTTTGCCCCTAATTGAAGATATTCGGGTTTCCCGGGTGAAAGGCAAAACTTTGTTTGAAATGGCCGAGTCCGACCCTTCCCTAAACTATGTTTGTGATTATTATCTGAACATTGCCGATCAAATTTTGTCCCAACCGGAAGGGGTAGTGCCCAAAGATGCCCAGGATCGGGATCTATTCAGTTTGCTGTCTGATTTCTACCTCAATCCCACCCAGCCTGCTAGCCAAACCAAAGAATTGGATTTGATGATGGTTTAATCTCAAAGAGAGTGGAATATTTTGAATACTTTTTATTTTTAAAACTTCGGAATATTCTACATTTTAAAATAACCACATTTATTTATTTTTTCACTACAAATACATGTTTTTTGATTAAACATTATGATAAAAACCGAAGAATTTGAAGAGTTAAAAGTAAAATTAAATGATAGGTGGTTAGATTATTATGAGATTCATAATTCTTGGATCAAAAAGACTCTCCCTAGTAACAATAATGGTTATCTAGACCAGAAAACTCTCTGTTGTTTTGCTCTAGGTGTTATTTCAGCTTTTGAACCTGAACTCAAGGATACTTTGAAATATTTTTCAGAGTTGAATCCAGATCCACAAGTACTTGCTAAGGTTTTAGGAATAGAAACACTAATTATACATGAAAAAATAAAAGAGCGCAAAAAAAAGATGGATTGTCCAACAAAAAAAGAAAGTGGTGATTCAGAATATGCTGAAGCAAGCAAACATTTGGAGGAAATTCGTCAATCATCTAATAGTGCTTAAATTTTATTCCAAGAATAATTTTTCAACTATCAAAACCCTATAATTTTAATCATGACCACTGCCCAAGCCCCTTCCGCCCTTAACTTTGACTGTGAAACCGGCAATTACCATACCTTTTGTCCCATTAGTTGCGTATCTTGGCTTTATCAAAAAATTGAGGATAGTTTTTTCCTCGTTATTGGTACTAAAACCTGTGGTTATTTCCTACAAAATGCCATGGGGGTAATGATTTTTGCGGAACCCCGTTATGCCATGGCGGAATTGGAAGAAGGGGACATTTCTGCCCAGTTAAAAGACTATGAAGAACTGAAACGACTTTGCCTACAAATTAAGCGCGATCGTAACCCCAGTGTGATCGTCTGGATTGGTACCTGCACCACTGAAATTATCAAAATGGACCTGGAAGGTTTGGCTCCCCAGTTGGAAGCGGAAATTGGCATCCCCATCGTTACTGCCCGAGCCAATGGTTTAGATTATGCTTTCACCCAAGGGGAAGATACGGTGCTGGCTTCCATGGCCCATAAATGCCCGACCTCTGCCCAGGTGCAAGGGGAAGATAAGGAAGAGCGCAATGCCATTCAGAAATTATTAACCTTTGGTCGCAAAGCTGATGCAGCAAAAGTTGAATCAGAATATGTGGATCATCAACCGCTAGTTTTGTTTGGTTCTTTGCCAGATCCAGTGGTAACAAATTTAACGTTAGAGTTGAAGAAACAGGGCGTGAAAGTATCTGGTTGGTTACCGGCAAAACGTTATACTGAACTACCTATAATTGACGAAGGCTATTATGTGGCTGGGGTTAACCCTTTCCTAAGCCGCACTGCCACCACTTTGATGCGCCGTCGTAAATGTAAATTAATTGGCGCTCCATTTCCCATTGGTCCCGATGGCACCAGAGCTTGGATTGAAAAAATTTGTTTCGTGCTAGGCATTGAACCCCAGGGATTAGAGGAAAGGGAGGCACAAATTTGGGCCAGTTTAGAAGATTATATCCAGTTAATTCGCGGTAAATCTGTGTTTTTTATGGGGGATAATTTGCTGGAAGTTTCCCTGGCTCGTTTCCTCATTCGTTGTGGCATGACCTGCCCAGAAATTGGCATTCCCTATATGGATAAACGTTACCAGGCGGCGGAATTAGCTTTGTTGGAAAAAACCTGTGCCGACATGGGAGTTCCCTTACCAAATATTGTGGAAAAGCCAGACAACTACAATCAAATTCAACGGATTAAAGCCTTACAACCGGATTTAGTCATTACCGGTATGGCCCACGCTAATCCCTTGGAAGCTCAGGGCATTAACACCAAATGGTCGGTGGAATTTACCTTTGCCCAAATTCACGGTTTTACCAATGCTCGGGATATTTTGGAATTAGCAACCCGTCCGTTGCGTCGTAACTCCCAATTAGGAGAATTAGGCTGGGATAAGTTGATTGCTAAAGACGTTCCTGCTCAGGTTTAAGTTCTAATTACCTTCGGACTATTCTACATAGGAATAAACCATTGTCTCAGCAGGTTGAATTGCGATCGCCTGGGGCAGTGGATTTTTTTAGAGATTTCAGCTATTGCCCAAAAAACTTATTAGTTTTGGGTTTTAGTTCCTATATCAACGCCACGGTATTTGATTACTTTTCCTTTTACTTCGTTATTCTGGGCAGTGTATGTTCCGGAGGATTCATAGTCAATTCCCCGGTAACATTTACTTATTTTCTCAGTTTTCTCGATGGGAACTGTTGATTTGGGCGATTCGTAACTAATGCCACGGTAATGAAGCTCTGTATCTTTACTGTCGATAATTTGAGTATTGGGAAGATTATTTTTATTGTCAAAGCTTTGCCATAAAGGCCCAACTACAATGGCCGCCAGTATCAGCAAGATAACTTTGACTTCCCAGGGAGCTAAGAATAAACTTGCCAATAGATTCGCAACGGCAAAAATTACCGCTAGATGGGCAATATCATGGCGGGAACCCCACGCTTTATAACCAACTATTAAGCCGATAGTCAGGGGTAGTAAAAAGGTAAATTCCATAGCTTTGCTTGATCACTTTTGCTATCTTTGATATCTTTGGCACAGTTCCCATCCCATTTTCTCTTCCTTTGTTTACCGGCTATGTATGTTGCAATACTTTTTAGCCTAATCTTGCCAATGCCCAATGAAAGTTGATTTAGGCAATCACTTTTGCCCTAATTTAAGTCAAAAAAAATTTCCGTTGCCCTTGGCTAGCCTATTGGTTAATTTTCCTTTCGCCTTGACGATCGCCCTAGGAATAAATTTAATCTTAGGGCGGTCTGGAGTAACTGGGGAGATGGTGGCGCTGGAATCGGCCATGGCACCGGAGGCCATCTTTGCCCAGGGGGTTAAAGCTGGGGAAGCGGGCAATTATGCCGAAGCAGTGGAGTTATTTTCCGTTGTACTCAACCTGAGCCCAGACTCACCGGAAACCCACTATAACCGTGGTTTGGCTTGGGAGAGACTAGGTAACGTAGACCAGGCGATCGCCGACTATGGCCGCAGTATTGCCCTAGACCGTTATTATATTCCCCCCTACATCAACCGGGGCAACCTTTATAGCCAACAGCAAGACCACTACGGAGCCATTGAGGATTTTACCCAAGCCATCACCTACGACCCGAATCGCTATAAGGCTTATTACAATCGGGCCAATAGTTATTTCCAACTAGGACAATACGCCCAGGCGATCGCCGACTATAATCGGGTGCTGGTGCTCAGGCCGGACTACATCAACGCCATTTATAACCGGGGTTTGGCCCACTTCCAAGCCGGACAGCTAGACAATTCCCGTCAAGATTTGTTGTTTTCCGCCCAAGCCTATCTCAACCGTGGCGATCGGCGTAGTTACCTGGAGGCCCTGGACCAAATGAGCGAGTTGGGGCTGTAACTTTTGCCAACGGAGGTCACAGAGCGACAACTTTCCCCCCGTATCCAGGGCAGAAATACCGGAGAGGGGAAGGGGATGCCCCTATAATTATGGCTGTCAACTGTGTTTGGAGCATTACACACCGATGTTAAGTAAAGTCCCCGCCACCATTGAAGAAATCGCCGCCCGGGAAATTTTAGACTCCAGGGGTCGCCCCACCATCGAAGCGGAAGTCCGGCTGGAAAGTGGGGCCCACGGCATTGCCCAGGTGCCCAGTGGTGCTTCCACAGGCAGTTTTGAAGCCCATGAATTGCGGGACGGAGACCCCAAGCGCTATGACGGGAAAGGGGTGGAAAAAGCAGTACGAAACGTGACGGAAAAAATTGCCCCGGTGGTGGAAGGTCTGGATGCCTTCGATCAAATGGCGGTGGACCAGGCCATGATTGACCGGGACGGAACGGACAATAAAAAAGAATTGGGAGCTAATGCCATTTTGGGGGTTTCCTTAGCCACCGCTAAGGCCGCCGCCGCTGAACTAGCCATCCCCCTCTACCGCTACCTAGGAGGTCCCTTGGCCAACGTTCTGCCAGTGCCCATGATGAACGTAATTAACGGTGGGGCCCATGCCGACAATAACGTAGATTTTCAGGAATTTATGATCATGCCGGTGGGGGCGGAAACCTTTAAAGAAGCTCTGCGCTGGGGGGCGGAAGTGTTCGCCGTGTTGGGCAAAGTGTTGAAGGAACGAAAACTGCTCTCCGGTGGGGTGGGGGACGAAGGGGGTTATGCTCCCAATTTGAAATCTAACCAGGAAGCTTTGGATATTCTCATCGAGGCGATCGAGCAAGCTGGTTACAAACCCGGTAGTCAAATTGCCTTGGCCATGGACATTGCCGCCAGTGAATTTTTCAAAAATGGTCAGTATGAATACGACGGTGGTTCCCATTCTCCCCAGGAATTCATCGACTATCAGGCCAAGCTAGTGAGTCAATATCCCATTGTCTCCATTGAAGACGGTTTGCACGAAGACGATTGGGAAAGCTGGAAGGGTTTAACCACTTCCCTGGGCAGTAAAACCCAATTGGTGGGGGATGACTTGATGGTGACCAACCCTGTGCGTCTGCAAAAATCCATTGATCTGGGGGTGGCCAACGCCATTTTGATCAAACTCAATCAAATCGGCACTTTGAGCGAAACTTTAGAGACCATTTCCCTAGCTACTCGCCATAGTTACCGTTCTGTTATTTCCCATCGCTCCGGTGAAACGGAGGACACCACGATCGCCGACTTGGCCGTGGCCACCAGGGTAGGGCAAATTAAAACCGGTTCCCTTTGTCGTTCTGAGCGGGTTGCTAAATATAACCGTTTACTCCGCATTGAAGATGAACTTGGCGATCGGGCCGTTTATGCCCCTAAAATTGGCCTGGGTCCCAAACATTCTTAAAAAGTGTTTTAAAGTTCCCCTAGCCCAAGGGTTGGGGTTTACTTCGGGAGATAATCAAACCATTGCCAACAGGTTCTTTTGGTTAGGTTGTTGCTTGTGATTGTCTAAAATTCCTCAGTTTTTTTATTCAAGACTTAATTTTTCCCATGGTTACCCTACCGGTGAACTGTGGGAATTTTTGTGCCTAACCGTGCCTAAGCCAAGGAAGCAATGACCTTAACTTGCCCTGTGAGGTCAACAAAATACAATTCCACGATTAAATCTGGGTAACGCTCCCGGATTTGTGCCTCAGCTTGGTGTAAATAACCAGCATGGAAATTTTCCTCCGCCTGGCGATCGCCAAAGGGTTGGGCACGAACCTTAGCATAGGCTCCACAATCTTGGTGATCAAAAATAATTACCCTATTAATGTTGTGTAACTGTTTGGATAGGGCCAGTTGATCCCAAAAGGTCTCTGCTTCAGCAGGATTGGGAAAACCAGTCAAAGCCAGGGAAGCTCCAGCCAAAGCCACCCAATCATAGGCCTGGTCTAAATTTTGCTCGTTTAAAAAAGAGCGTTGATAATTAAGGAAACGAAAATCAATACAACTAAGCACTAATGCCTGAGCTTGGAATAAATTTTTCAGAACGGGGGAATTATCCATGGAAGGGAAACCAGCAAGTAAACCACTGGCCATCAAACCCCAGAGAAAATGACGACGGGAGAAAGCATGGATTGGTGGGCAACAGCTACAGGGAGAATAATCAGGCAAATTAACTGGTTTGGCCATAACGAAGAAGCATGGGGAGGGAGATGATTGACGCTTGTGCTAGAATCAAACGTCAATAGATAACAGTAGCAAGTCAGCCTAATTTTTATTTCCTCAATACGCCCTGGATTTTCTGAGCGGTGGCGTGGAGGGAACAGAAAGCGGGGGAACCAATTCTGGGGCTTATTTCTAAGCAAATTAGAAAGGAAAAACTCTCATTTCTAGCCCGTCAGCTAACCCCGTAGGCATTGAGGGAGGACTAATAAATCATCATTGTTTAACGATGTTTTGACTTTATTCAGGAACTCAGCTACAGACACGACTGTTATTTCATCCTGTTCTAAATAAAGTTGAGATTGATGATGAAAGAATTTTTTCGTTAATTTTGTTCATATTTGCCACTAACTGGAGAAAAGTTTTTGACTCCTGGTTTTGTGCTAGTTACAGCCTAGTTATGTTGTGGTCTGATTTTTTGTGGGCTAGAAACTGTGGTTACTGCCTTTAGGCTAATTCTTTTGCTTTTGATATTTTCACTTAATCGCGGCTTAGTTTAACTTTAATCGTCCGGAGGTTTTATGGTGGCTAATATGCCTGCTTTGCTCTCCCTTGGGGTTTTCGTTGGCGTTATTCTCCTCATCATGTCGGAGAAAATCCACTTAACCGTAGCGGCTTTTTTGGGGGCATTAATTCTCGTTTTTACCCATGTAATTACCCTCAAAGAAGGCATTGATTACATCAGCCAAAGTTATGCCACCCTAGCGTTATTTTTTGGCGTGATGGTCTTAGTTAGATCCTTTGAGCCGACTAAAATTTTTGAGTATTTGGCCACCCAAATGGTGCTCCTGGCTAAGGGAAGTGGCAAACTCCTCCTGTTGGGGGTAATTGCTATCACAACTCCCATTTGTGCGGTGTTGCCCAATGCCACCACAGTTATGTTGTTAGCCCCCTTAATTCCCCCCTTGGCCCAGGAAATTGGCGTAGATTTTGTGCCCATCTTGATCCTGATGGTCTTTGTGGCTAACAGTGCTGGGTTATTAACCCTAGTGGGGGACCCTGCAACTTTCATTGTCGGTGATGCCATTAATATTAGTTTTAATGATTATTTATTTAAGCTCAGTTTCATGGGAGTTTTAGCCATTGTTAGCATTGTGGTTATTACTCCTTTTTTGTTCCGACATATTTGGCGCAGTCGTTTCACCCATTTAGAGGATTTACCCCATCCCCAAATCAATCATCCAAAAGTATTAATGGCGGGGGGGATTATTATCACTTTAGTGCTGATCTTTTTCGTTATTGGCGAAAGTTTACCAGTGCCCATTCCTCCCGCTTCCGTGGCCTTAATGGGGGCTGGCCTGGCGTTACTCCTAGCTCACCAAAGCAAAATTGATACTGTACACAATATTTTGCGGGATGTGGATTGGAGTACTCTGATCTTTTTTATGTCCATTTTTGTGATTATTGGTTCTCTAGAAAAAACCGGAGTAACTGCTTCCCTGGCCCAACTTTTAGCGGTAGCCGTGGGTCAAAACATTGCTTTCGGGGCGATTGTTTTGGTGTTTACTGTGGGATTGTTATCCAGTGTGGTGCCCAATATTCCTTTGGTGGTGGCCATGGTGCCTTTGCTGAAACAATACGTGGTTAATATTGGCCTTGCCGGACCAGAAGTATTGAGCCCCGACTTTGCTGGGCAATTTTCCCCTGCAGTGTTGCCTTTGTTTTATGCCATGATGTTTGGAGCTACCTTGGGTGGCAATGGAACCTTAGTGGGAGCTTCCTCTAACATTGTGGCGGCGGGCATTTCCGAACAACACGGCCGACCAATTTCTTTTCACCGTTTTCTCCGCTATGGTTTGCCAGTGATGGGGGTGCAATTGGTTGTGGCGGCTGTATTTATTGGTTTAATGATGTTAACCCAAGCATAATTAATCCCTTAATCCGTAGTGGTTTTGGGGGTGGATGAATGACTTGGTTCCATGGCGATCGCCTGACGTATTAAGCGGGGATAGGCCAGGAGAAAATACCACCACCAAAGGGCAATCACACTGGCGACGGGTAAAGACAACCACCATTTATGGAACGGTAACCAACTAGCAACGATAATCACCGACCCGGTGAGTAAAATGGTCCAGGGTTGACACCAAGGAGGTTTTTCTGACCAAACATTGTAATCTTCAGAATTTTTCATGGTTTCTATTGATTAGTCTAGCTAAACTTGTTGTTCAAAGTTGCCTTTAACTCCCAAGTTTAGGTTAAAAGCAGATAAAAATTCTCAGAGCGTGTTTGAAAAGTAGGGTGAAGAATGGAAAATGGTGAAAAGAATAAAATTTTCACCATAATTAATGATAATCCGGGAATTTTACAGCACGGACATCACAGAT
>NZ_CP019225.1:3347585-3372196 GCF_010222815.1 Synechocystis sp. CACIAM 05
TCGCTATCGTCGTTTAAGCAAGGATTATGAATATTTACCTACCACCAGTGAGACAATGCTCTATGTTGCCATGGTTCATCTCATGCTTCAAAGGCTTGCTTAAAACTTTTCAAACACTTTCTCAGGTATTGCTGGAATTTTATCTGGCTTACACGGGAAGCAAATTAAAACTTGACCAATCAATCCTAATAATTTTTAATCATTAACTCTTTTCCTTTAGAAGCCTTTTCTTGCTTGTAATTGTTCATACCATATTGTAAATCCCATTCAATAATTTGAGCAAAACTAAATAATTTTCTGATTTCGTCAGAATCATCATAGGTAATTAGCCATTTATGGGAACAGCTTTCCATTGCTTCAGCAAATCTTTGGTGATTAAAAGAAGTATGCAAATCTCCTTTTTTGCCATAGAGTTTGGATTTAGTGGCGCTTAGATAGGGTGGATCAAGAAATATAAATACCCCTTCCCCCGGCGCATCACTTAACTGCTGATAATCTAAATTAGTAATGGTCGTATTTACTAACATTCTGCCTAAATCCTTCAGCCTGACAATGGAAGAATCGGTAAAACGTTTCTCAAAAGCCTGTTGGGAATAACCACCGGATTCCACTGTGCCGGAGAAGGTGATGCGATTCAAGATAAAAAAACGCACTGCCCGCTCAAATTCATTTAATTCCAGCCCATCTTTAGTTAGGGTAGCAAAAAGTTTTCTACCGTCCGTTTGCTGTTGTTTGATCGCCGTGACTGCATCTGTTAGCTGTTTAATTTCTTCCTGGGTATATTTCCAGAAACAATATAGATCGAAATTTAAGTCGTTAATCCAGTACTTATTAATGCTATCGTCAAAAATTTGCTTGATGGCTAAAAAAACGGAGCCTCCCCCGATAAATGGTTCCCGATACTCTTTGATTTCAGTGGGAACATGGGGCAAAATTTGCTTTAGGGCTTTGGATTTTCCGCCTGGGTAACGCAGAGGACTTTTGATTTTTTCCTCTTTAGGCGCAGAATTTGCTGATGTGTCCGTTTCCCCAGCCTCCTCCATAGTTTTACTTGCCCTACACTGCCGTTTCTAAAAATTGACCCAAATGCCGGAATTTGTCGTACCGCAATTGTTTGCGTTCCTGGGGAGTTAATTGAGCCAAGGTATTGAGATGGAACAATAAAGCTTCCTTCAACTTAGCAGCGGCTCCCAATGGATCGGCGTGGGCGGCCCCCTTCGGTTCGGGAATAATCCCATCAATGATTTGTAACTTCGCTAAATCATCGGCGGTAATTTTCAAGGCGATCGCCGCTTTGTCAGATTTTTTCGCATCCTTCCAAAGAATAGCCGCACAGGCCTCTGGAGTAGCCACGGTGTACACCGCATTTTCCAGCATCAATACCCGATCGCCAACGCCAATGCCCAAGGCACCGCCGGAACCCCCTTCCCCGATCACTGTGCAGAGAATGGGCACATCCAACCGAAACATTTCCCGCAAATTAACGGCGATCGCCTCTCCCTGGCCCAACTTTTCCGCATCAATGCCCGCCCAAGCTCCAGGAGTATCAATAAAAGTAATAATAGGCATACCAAAACGATCAGCGTGTTCCATCAACCGCAGAGCTTTCCGGTAACCATTGGGGGCCGCCATACCAAAATTGCGAGCCACATTATCCTTGGTATCCCTTCCCTTTTGATGGCCCATAATCACCACAGGTCGAGTCCCCAAGCGGGCCACTCCCCCCACCAAAGCCGGATCGTCATAACCCCCCCGATCGCCGTGCATTTCAAACCAATCATCCGCAATGGCTTGGATATAATCCAACGTACTAGGACGGCGGGGATGGCGGGCCAACTGTAACCGCTGGGAAGGATTGAGATTGCTAAAAATTTCCTGACGCAACTGTTCAGCCCGACTTTCTAGTTGACTGAGCTGTTCGGACACGTCCACATTTTTTTCCTCGGCTAGTTCCCGGATTTGATTGATTTTTTCCTCTAGCTCATAGAGGGGCTTTTCAAAATCCAGCAGAAAAACACGACGCTCACTTTTACTCATAACTAGGGATGGATTAGCCGGGCTAAGGGTGATGGATTTTTCCAGCGTATCAAAAAGCCGTGACTTTATCTAAATCGACCAACATTAAAATTATTCTCAAGACGAGAAAAGACTACTTCCGTCATCACCGTGGTAGTCATCGCATTTAGCAATGGTTAATTTGGCTCTATCTAGCACCACCCAGGGACAAATGAAAGACCCAATCCCAGCAAGCTGCGGGGTATGCGCAACCCATTTTTATACCAACTAGGCATCTCAAAGCTGCCCAATAAATTCATTAACAGAAACTTTGGCTTGTTTGAGAACGCCACTTAAAGTACCCACCTTTAGTTCTCGATGCACAGGGACAACACAGCCAATATTTCCGTCAGTTGTTGCTTTTTGCATCACCACATGGCTCCCCGTTTGTCGAACCACTTCAAAGCCCAGTTTTTCAAGCACTCGAATTACTTCTCGACTAGAAATTCGCGGTAACTTAGGCATAACTCACTTCAATACTCGTCACAAATCTAGGTGATGTTTCCGGCAGTGGGAATTCCTGAAGATAGAGTTGAGTTGCTTCTTGTAGTCCTGCTATGGCCTGTTCGATGGTTTCTCCTTGATCGACTGTGCCTACTTCTGGGCACTCCGCAATGTACATTTCCTCTTCCTTATAGATGATGGCGGTAAAAGTACGATTTTTCATGCTGACTCTACCCTGACAATTTTCTTATAAACGTTATCATGATTTCCCTTTAGTGTTCCTAGTGTTCCAGGGTCAACGGAGCCAGCCAAATCCTTACCAATTAGCCGGGCTAAGGGTAGTGGATTTTTCCAGCGTATCAAAAAGCTGTGACTTTAATGCCGTCGTTGAGCCAACCTACTGGAGGGAAACCCCCAGGCCGACAATAAGCTCCATCGCCCAGAAAGACTGGCTCGGCCTGGCTTGGCCCGTTGTCAATGCCATGGAAAACAGGGGGCTAACCACACTAAAAACTAAAGCTAAAGATAAACAAAAGATTAAGGCCAAAAGCGTGACATTGCCGGTCTGCCATCCGTAAAATAGGGAAGATTGTATTTTTTGTTACGGTTATACGGTTTTTCCCCCTTCCCTTAGCCAGATTTTGCCCCTAAATTGTTAAAGGTTTTTGCACCGGTCGTCAAAATTACTACTATTTTGGGCTTTGTCCAGCCCCTAGCCTGCTCTGTTACCCCAGTTCCGTAGATATTGGCTTTTTATACACTGTCCATTTCCGGTTGAAGCACTATGGTCATTTCCTCACCCCTCCACCAAGAAACAGTTTTTTCCCTCGAAGTCATTCGCTCCACCGCCAGTGAACTGGTCCGCCAAAATCGCCTCGATCGCCAGCAACCCATCTATACCCTTTGTCAATTCATCCCCGCCCGGCAGTGGCTAGCCGTAGAAAGGGAATTGGAAATGCACGATTACCTTTTGCGAGACCACATCATTGATTTAATGAATTGTGAAGCTTGGGACTTTCAGGATCGAGACGGTTGTGCCTAGGGAACAGAGGGAACAGGTTTTTTTCTGGTAGGGATGTCAAAAGTGATTCTTAGGCTACCTTGGTTAGTCTGCCAAGACCTAAATCGTACGTAAATTAATATGCCGATGGGGGTCCTTTCCCCCCCTACTCGCTTGGGGCCAACCGCTTCAGCCCAAACAGTGTCACCATCCCATGGCGATCGCCACGGCTGAACCGAGATGGGCAAATTTAGCTACTTTTTCGCCAAATCAAGTATTCTGGGGTGGCACTGGTGATTGCCCCAATTCCCTAGGGGTTAACAATTGCGCTAAACTAACCTCAGCTATTATTTTTATTTCTAACTTCTATTCTATTTCTTAGCATTATCGCTAGTTATTTTTATTTTTACGATTTAACTTTATATGTCAATTCATAGTGGTATTCCTTTCCGCAGGGATCGTTTGTCTATTTTTGTGGATGGGAATAATATGTTTTACGCACAACAGAAAAATGGCTGGTTTTTTGACCCAAGAAGGGTATTATCTTTCTTCACTGAAGATCCATCTGTAAAACTCGTCAATGCATTTTGGTACACTGGTTTAAAAGATACCCAAGATCAAAGGGGTTTCCGTGATGCCCTTATTAGTTTAGGTTACACCGTCAGAACTAAAATTCTTAAGGAATATTACGACGACATTTCCGGCAAATATTCCCAAAAAGCTAATCTAGATATTGAAATTGTGGTGGACATGTTTAACACCGTAGATCAATATGATCGGGTGGTTTTATTCAGTGGTGACGGCGATTTTGAACGGGCGATCGAACTCTTAAGATCAAAAAGTACCCACATCACCGTAGTTTCCACGGAAGGCATGATTGCCAGGGAATTGCGAAATGCCACCGATCGTTATATTGATCTCAATGACATCAGGCCAGCCATTGAAAAACAGGATTTTTATAGCACTGAACAAACTGCTTAGTAAAACACACAAGGAAAAAAATGAACAAGCAAGAATTTTATGTTCTTATTGAAAGGGATGAAGATGGTATTTACATAGGTGAAGTCCCACAACTTAAAGCTTGCTACAGTCAGGGGGAGACCATTGATGAGCTTATGCAAAATATTCGTGAGGTTATCGAATTATGTCTTGAAGAGATTGAATTGGAATCTACTTCTGAGTTTATCGGCATCCAAAAAGTGGTGGTCTGATGGCAAAGCTTCCTACTGTAACAAGCACTCAGCTCATAGTCGTACTTCAAAAACTTGGTTTTAAAGTTATTAGACAAAAAGGAAGTCACGTTCGTCTAAAAGATCAAGATAATCGAGTAGTGACCATTCCTATCCATGCCGGTAAAACTATTGGAAAAGGTTTATTGTTGAAAATCATCAGAGACGCTGAAATAACCAAGGAAGAATTAATTCGCTTATTAGACTAATTTTTAAATACAGAAAATACAGCAAAAAGCGAGATGGTTAGAATAGCTCTTTTAACCTGATGTTATTTACGATTAATAGGACAATTAAAGCGTTGATAGGGATAACCAAAGATATTTTCTTTCGGACTTTGATCTATTTGGCAGTCGGGAAAATCTAGGGGAGCAAAATAATTAACCAGCCATAAATCCACTGGTTGTTCCGCCTGTTTCAATAAATTCTGTAGCTGTTCTGTGGCAACGGGATCTTGTAATTTTTCCTGGGGTAAAAAAACAAATCTTAGTTGGGGCACCAACTCAGGAAAATGGCGTTGAGCTTCCCAGGCAATGCCCAACAGTTCACCTACCTGCACCAAGCTTTTATGGGTGGTGACAATCCAACGGGTTTCGCTGACAGGGTTTTCTGACAAGAGAGTTAGAAATTTATCAGGTCGATAATATTTCCGGTAAGCCAAGTTATGGGTAACAGTGACAGCACTCAAAATACCAATTAACAAAATTATCATTGGTAAATATAAGTCCCGGCGACTTTTTTGCCACCAATTTAATTGCCACCATTGACTATCTGATGAACCTAAATCAGCATTGTGGTGGAAGTTTATCTGGGGATTTTTCCCCAGGCCCACACCAGCTATTAACATTAGTAAACTCCAAAAGTTGAAACTATACCTTGCTCCCCTGGTGATATCTAAACCAGCTCCGTAACTAATGGTCAGATAAATAACTATCAAAAAAATAAACGTGGTTACTAAAACCATCACTCTTGGGTCTTTTTGTGTTTTGATGCTGTGGCCTAGACCCTGCCATACCACCGGAGTTAACCAAATAAAATAAGCCAGCATTCCCAGGCCTGATAACAGTACAATCCAGAGATGTTCGGACTCTACAGGCAGGAGACAAAACATAGTTATGCCAGCGGCGGCTAATTGGGCTGGGGGGCCAATCAGCATATCCACCCAGGACATATTGGTGAATTGAATCCATTCGGTCATGCCATGGCCAAATTCCCGTTGACTAATAATGACAATCCAACTCAGACCAGCGGCAGCGGTGCCTAGTATGATGGGCGCAAGGGATTGTAACGCTGACAAAAAATTAATCTTTCCCTGACGGCTCCAAATCCCCAACCAAAGTGCTAGGGCTAAACCTTGGGCGAGGATGGGCAAAACGGCAAAAAAATGGACTGAAATACCTAGGGCATTAGCCAATATCCAGATAATAACTAAGGAAAAAGGTAAGGGTTTATTTTTTAATAAAAAATTTAAGCTTTTTAAGCAACAAGTAATGGAAATTAAGCCCCAAATAATAGCAAAAGTGTAATGGCGAGCTTCTTGACTAATGAAAATTCCATAGGGGGAAATTGCCATCAGTAGGGCAGTAAATTGAGCTAATTTTTCTTGGTCTTTCCCCCAGATCCATTTGGCACAGCTATAGCCTAAAGGTATGGCTATGGTACCAAAAATAACCGGTAATGATCGCCCGATCGCCAGGGATAAATAGTTGCCATCGGGGGGAAATAATCGATACCAAAGGTGAGCTAGGACAAAATAAAAGGGGGGATGGTTATCACCGTTTAATAAGCCCGTCGCCACGGTATTGGGTTCTGGCTGGGGTAGGGGTTGCAGAATGGTTAGGAGATCAGCAACGGTTAACACTTTGCCCAAGGGTATGCTCTCAAAAGAATTGCCTAGGCTAAAGACCAAGGTGGCAAATTCATCGGTCCAAGGGGGTTTACTGGCCAAATTCCAACTGCGTAGCCCAGCGGCGATCGCTATCCAAAGTAAAAGTAATAAAAAAGACCGTGGCATATTTAGCTAAAATTAAGTTACAGAAAATGAAATCTTTTAAGCAAAATAGGGTATGAAAAGTCATCTTACTTTAGGCTGGGGATAAGTCCTTGTCTTAGTTTTGAGGGGTGAACCTAGACAGATTGGTGCAGGAAATGATGGACATTGATCTCCTATTGCAGGGTTTTGCGGCGGCCACAAACCATCTTTTAACTTTTCCCAGTGAACAGGAATCGGTGCGGGCGGCGTTGTCGGCATTGGGAACAGCCCTTAATGTGGATCGCAGTTATATTTTTGAAAATCATCCCCATCCAGAAACGGGGGAAATTGTCCTGAGCCAGCGCTGGGAATGGGTGGCAGAGGGAATCAACCCCGAAATTGACAATCCCGAATTGCAAAATATTCCTTTGGCGGAAACCATTCCAAGTTGGGAAAAAATACTCACCCAGGGTCAAACCATTGCCGGGCCGGTGAAAAACTTGCCGGAACAGGAGCAAGCCTTTCTATTTCGCCAGGGAATTCAGTCAATTTTGTTGGTTCCGATTTTTATTGATCAGCATTTTTGGGGCCTGGTGGGATTTGATGACTGCCACACAGAAAGGGTTTGGAAAAATAGTATCCAGGCGGCCCTCCAGGCGATCGCCGGAACCATTGGCAGTGCCATTGCCCGACGGAGAGCGGAAGCCAACGTAATCTTGTTAGCCGATCGCCTCAAGGAAGCCCAGCACATGGCCCACATCGGCAGTTGGGAACTGGATCTCCAGCAGAACAAACTCTACTGGTCGGAAGAAGTTTTTCGCATCTTCGAGGTCGATTCCCAACAATTTGCTGCCTCCTATGAAGCGTTCCTCGACTTAGTACATCCCGAAGATCGCCTCTTGGTGGATGAAGCCTATGAAAAACATCTCAATGATCACCAACCCTACAACCTAGTCCATCGTCTGCAAATGTCCGATGGCCGCATCAAATATGTACAGGAGCATAGTGAAACGATCTACAGTCCCCGTGGCACTCCCCTAATTTCCAAGGGTACAGTACAAGACATTACCTCCCAGAGAGAAGCTGAAATTCGTCGTGATCAAGCCGAATTAGCCCTGCGTCAAGAGTTGGAATTTCGGGTGGCGGAACGCACCGCTGAATTAGAAGCTCGGGAAGTGCGCTACCGTGCCCTGATGGAAGGGGCCAGTGATGCCATTTTGTTGGCTACCCCAGAAGGGAATATTTGTGAATCCAATCCGAAAGCAGAAGAAATATTGGGGTACAGCAAAGAACAGTTGGTGGGCATGCACATGAGCCAACTCCATACCCAGGAAAGCCTAGCCAAGGCGGTAGAGGGATTTCTCGCCCTAGCCACCCAGGAAACTTGCCAGGTTTTTGATGTTGAATTTTTGCGGGCGGATGGTGAGAAGATTCCCGTGGATGTTAGTGGTTCGGCCATCAAAATTGGCGATGAAACTATTATCCAGGGGATTTTTCGGGATTTGAGGGGGCGCAAGCAGGCGGAACAGGCGATAAAGTCCCAAAACGACTTTCGTCAACTGATTTTGGAGAATCTAACCGAGGGTTTATGTGTCTGTCATGCTGTCACCGATTATCCCTTTGTTAATTTCACTGTCTGGAATCCCCAAATGGAGGTGATCACCGGCTATACCCAAGCAGAAATCAATCAATTAGGTTGGTATCAAACCCTTTACCCCGACCGGACCATGCAGGCCCGGGCCTTGGCCCGTATGCGAGCTATGCGTCAAGGAGAGCATATTCGCTCAGAAGAATGGACTATTCAGCACCGGGATGGCTCCCACCGGATTATTTCCATTGTTACCTCTCTCTTGGAAACGTCAGAGGGAGAAACCAACGTTTTGGCAGTGATGCAAGATGTCACGGATCGCAAACGGGCGGAAATGGAACTGTCCAGTCGTAACACTCTACTTTCGGCCATTACCCAAGCCCAGGCCCAGTTCATTAACGCTGACAATCGCCTCAGGATTTTTGAGGGATTATTAAACAGCCTACTGGAGTTGACCGATAGTGAATATGGCTTTATTGGAGAAGTGCTGTTTCGAGAAGATGGCACCGCCCAGATGGAAGAAAATTTCTTGAAAATTAGGGGGGTTTTTTACCTGCAAACCCACAGCATCACCAACATTGCCTGGAACGAAGAAACCCAAAAAATTTATGACGAGAATTACGAAGGGGGGATGAAGTTCACCAATCTGAAAACCCTGTTTGGAGTGGTGATTCTGACCGGAAAACCCCTGATTGCCAATGATGCCCCTAACGAGCCCCGCCGGGGAGGCGTTCCCCCTGGCCATCCGCCCCTCAATTCCTTCCTGGGTATGCCTTTTTTTAAAGGGGAAGAACTGATTGGTATGGTGGGTATTGCTAATCGTCCTGGGGGCTACACAGAGGAGATAATTAGGCAATTAGAAGCGTTTTTGACCACCTGTGGCAATTTGGTGGAGGGTTATCGTCTAGATCGCAGTCGCAAAGAAGCAGAAAAGACCATCCGCCAACAGGCGGAGAGGGAAACAACATTACGGGAAATTACCCAACGCATTCGTCAGTCTTTAGATTTGCAAACTATTTTTGATACTACCTGTCAGGAAGTTTTTACCTGTTTAAAAGTGGATCGGGTGGGTATTTTTAAGTTTTATCCCCACTCTGGCTATGACGATGGGGAATTTGTGGCGGAAGCAAGGGGAGAAAAATATCCTTCCGCATTAGCCATTCGGGTTCATGACCACTGTTTTGGAGAAAACTACGCCAATCTCTATGCCAAGGGCCGCTATTACGTGGTGGATGATATTTACCACAATGGCTTAGAAGTATGCCACACGGACATTTTGGCTCAGTTTGAGGTCAAGGCTAATATGGTCATGCCCCTGCTATGCGGTGATAACTTGTGGGGTTTGTTGTGCATTCATCAGTGCGATCGCCCCCGTCATTGGCAAGACCATGAAATTAGCCTGGGGCAACAATTAGCTTCCCAGTTAGCCATTGCCATACAACAGGCCCTTCTCTACGAGCAACTCCAGGAGGAGTTACGGGAACGCCAACAGGCAGAGGCCACCATCATCAAGCAACTGCGACGACAAACGGCCCTGGAAGTGATTTTGGGAGAGATTCGACAGTCCCTAGATTTGCCGGAGATTTTGAAAATAGCCACCCAGCAAGTGCAGGAGCTCTTACATGGCGATCGGGTGATTGTGTTCCAGCTTTGTCATGATGGCCACAGTCACATTGTTGAGGAGGCCGTTGTTCCAAATCTGCCCAGCCTTAAAGCCATGAAGTGGGAGGATGAAACCTGGTCCCAGGAAATTCTAGAACGCTACTGGCAGGGGCAACCCCGCATTGTTCCCGATGTAATGAACGATATCTGGACAGAATGCTTAGTGGAGTACTCCCAGGCCGGGCAAATTCAGTCCAAAATTGTCGCTCCCATTCTCCAAGAATCCCAGGACACCGAGTTCCATCGCTGGGTATCCCCCAATGACAACAATAAATTATGGGGGGTGTTGGTGGTTCATGCCTGCCGTAGTCGTCGTGTTTGGTACCCAGAGGAAGCCCAGCTTTTACAACAGGTAGCCAACCAACTGGCGATCGCCATTAAACAATCCCAACTGTTTGAACAATTGCAAACAGAATTGGGGAAACGGCAAAAAGCCCAACAGAAACTAACCCAACGCAATCAAGAACTGATCCGGGTCACTCGCCTCAAGGATGAATTTTTGGCCAATATGAGCCACGAACTGCGGACTCCCCTCAATGCGGTGCTGGGCATGACGGAGGGACTGAAAGATGGCATTTTTGGCCCGGTGAACGATCGCCAGATTAACGCTCTCAATACCATTGAACGGAGTGGCACCCACCTATTGGATTTAATTAACGACATTCTTGATGTGGCTAAAATCGAAGCGGATCAAATGCAGCTACATTTATCCCCCACCGATATAATTAGCCTCTGCCAAAACAGCATTAGCCTCATTCGCCAACAAACTATTAATAAAAAACAACACCTTATTGTTAATCTTCCCTATAATTTGCCTCCGGTTATCTTTGATGAAAGACGTATCTTACAAGTGTTGGTGAATCTGCTCAATAATGCGGTGAAATTCACCCCAGAAGGTGGTCAAATTACCTTGGAAGTTGTCCCCCCAGAGCCAAAGGGCAACCTAGAGAAGCAGTACATAAAATTTGTTGTCAGCGATACTGGCATTGGCATTAGCCCCACAGATATGCAGAAGTTGTTTCAGCCGTTTGTGCAAATTGATAGTGCTTTAAACCGTCAATACCAGGGTACGGGCTTGGGTTTAATCCTGGCCAAACGGATTGTGGAACTGCACCAGGGCCAAATCAGTTTAACCAGTGAGGAAGGAGTTGGTAGCAGTTTTACCGTTCAATTGCCCTATCTAGTAACCGATGCCCCGCCGCCCGGCCAAATTATTCTCCGGGAGCAGTTAATTGCCCCCGTCCCCGCATCGGCCCCACCCTTTTCCAGTCAGGATTTCCCTTTACTTTTGTTGGCAGAGGACAATGAAGCTAACATCAAAACCGTTTCTAGTTACCTCAAAGTCAAGGGATACCGCATTGCCATGGCCAAAAATGGTTTAGAAGCGGTTCACCAAGCCCAAGCTCTCCGGCCCGATTTAATTTTGATGGATATTCAAATGCCGGAACTGGATGGTTTAGATGCCATTAAGCGGATTCGGGCCATCCCTGACCTTGCTTCTATTCCCATCATTGCCGTTACGGCCCTAGCCATGGAAGGCGATCGCCAACGTTGCCTGGGAGCGGGGGCCAATGGTTATGTGACCAAACCGATCAAACTGAAAGAGTTAGCAGTCACTATTGCAAAGATTCTGGCTTGATGATTAATTTCTACAAAAACAAAACAACTAAGAAAGTCGAGTATTTCTACTTATTTTATTCCCAAATCCTTTCCTCTAACATAAAAGTAGAGCGGGGGTAAAAATATGAAAACACCGTCGATTATGGTCGTGGACGATGAGTCTGACAATTTTGATGTCATTGAAGCTTTACTGTCTGACCAAGGTTATCAGCTGTACTATGCCGCCAACGGCCAAGAGGCGATCGAGTCCATAGAAATCTATCAGTCGGATCTGGTGTTACTGGATGTGATGATGCCTGGCATGGATGGGATAGAAGTGTGTCGTCGTCTCAAATCCATGGCCCGCTGGAAATCTGTGCCGATCATTATGGTCACTGCCCTCACCGCTAAAGAACAGTTGGCCCACTGTTTAGAAATGGGGGCGGACGATTTTATGAGTAAACCCATCAACGGCATGGAACTGCGGGCCAGGGTTAAATCCATGTTACGGATTAAAAAACAATATGACGACCTTGAGGAATTAATGCAACAACGGCAGGAAATGGTGGCCATGGTGATGCACGATCTCCGCAATCCCCTGACCAGCATTTGCATCGGCTTAGAATTGTTGGAACATCCCAAAATTTCTGCCGAAAAACAAAAAGAAATTAGTTCACGCCTCCAAGAATCCGCTGATCGCCTCAAGGTCTTGATTGACGATTTTTTGGCCTTTGCCAAAGTGGAATCGGGGAAAATTTTGCTCCATCGGGAAGAAATTTTACTGACCAACTTTATTTTCTACGTCATTCAGGGTTTTGAAGCACTTTCTGTCCAACGGGGTATCAAAATTATTAGTCAAATCCCCAACTCTGACTCCGCTATTTCCGCTGACGTAGCCATGTTCCGCCGGGTGCTGGAAAATCTCCTCTCCAACGCCATTAAATTTTCCCCTCCTGACAGCAAGGTGTTGGTTAAAGTCGATATTTCAGAGCCCCAAATGACCAAAATCCAGATCCTAGACCAAGGCCCCGGTGTCCCCCCCGAACTGAAGGAAAAAATTTTCGGTACCTACGAAATTGGCCTTCCCATTAAAGACGTACCCCAAATTGGCTTAGGCTTAGCTTTCTGCAAACTGGTGATCGAAAACCATGGCGGCGTCATCAACATCACCGACAATCAACCCACTGGCTCCATTTTTGAAATTTGTTTACCCCGTTAGTCGCAAAAAATCCCCCCAGTTTTTACCAGAGGGAAAAGTGTTTAAGGTTAGTGTTAGTAAATCCTCCCTTGCCCCCCCAAACTTGGGGGATTTAGGGGGCGGATCATAACTTTTAAAACAGGCTCTAAGGTTAGTAAAGAGGTTTAACCCAAAGCCGAGGTAACAATGGCTTCCGCCTCCGTGAAAATAGCCTGGAGATGGGCTTCGTCTTTGAAACTTTCGGCATAGATTTTGTAAACATTTTCCGTGCCGGAGGGCCGGGCCGCAAACCAACCTTCCGCAGTGGTCACTTTCAACCCACCGATCGCCGCTTGGTTGCCGGGAGCTTTAGTTAACTTGGCTGTGATGGCATCCCCGGCCAATGTCGTGGCGGTAACGTCATCGGGGGAAAGTTTTTTCAAGCGATCCTTTTGGGCTGGACTGGCCGGGGCGTCAATGCGTTGGTAAATGGGGTTGCCCAGTTTAGCCGTTAAATCCTGGTAATGGAGGCCAGGATCTTTACCGGTTTTAGCGGTGATTTCCGCCGCCAATAAATCCATAATGGTGCCATCTTTGTCGGTGGTCCAAACGGTGCCATTTTTCTTCAAAAACGAAGCACCGGCACTTTCTTCGCCGCCAAAGCCAAAGGAGCCGTCCAGCAAACCATTAACAAACCATTTAAAGCCCACGGGCACTTCATAAACGGAACGGTTAATTAATTGTCCCACCCGGTCAATCATGCTGCTGCTCACTAGGGTTTTACCGATCGCCGACAGCCCTGACCACTGTTGCCGCTGGCTGAACAAATAC
Source organism: Synechocystis sp. CACIAM 05 (assembly GCF_010222815.1). Taxonomy (GTDB): domain Bacteria; phylum Cyanobacteriota; class Cyanobacteriia; order Cyanobacteriales; family Microcystaceae; genus Synechocystis. Next base: position 3,361,143 of record NZ_CP019225.1, read on the forward strand.
CAAATGGCCACGGAAAGAAAATGATTGGGATTCATCAAACCCACGCTGGGGGTGACAATGCCATGGCGATCGCCGTCGGTGTCGTTGCCAAAGGCAATGTCGTAATGGTCTTTGATTTTCACCAAACTGGCCATGGCGTAGGGGGAAGAACAATCCATGCGGATTTTGCCGTCCCAATCCAGGGTCATAAATTTAAACGTGGGATCTACCCCAGGATTAACCAAGCTGATATTCAAATTGTATTTAGCGGCGATCGGTTCCCAATAGCCCACATTGGCTCCCCCCAGGGGATCAACTCCCAAGCGCAAGCCCGCCGAACGAATTACATCCAAGTCAATGATGTCCGCCAGACCGTCCACATAGGGAGTAACAAAATCATAGGCGTGGGTGGTGGTGGCTTTTAATGCCTGCTCGTAATCCAGCCGTTTAACTGTTTTATTGCCATTTTTCAGCAACTCATTGGCCCGGTTCTGAATCCATTGGGTCGCTTCCGGTTCCGCCGGGCCACCGGAGGGGGGATTATATTTGAAGCCGCCATCAGTGGGGGGATTGTGGGAAGGGGTAATAATAATGCCGTCGGCTAAACCTTCTTTACGTCCCTGGTTGTGGGTCAAAATGGCGTAGGATACCGCCGGAGTAGGGGTAAACCGAGTTAAATCCGTGGCGGTGGTTAAAAAAGTTTCTACTTGGTTAGCAGCCAACACTTCCAACGCCGTTTTCTGGGCTGGTTCCGACAGAGCATGGCTATCCATCCCCATATAAAGGGGCCCCGTAATGCCCTGGGCTTGGCGATAGTCCACCACCGCCTGGGTCACCGCCAGAATATGGGCTTCGTTGAAAGTGGCGTTGAGGGCAGAACCCCGATGGCCAGAGGTACCAAAGCTCACTAACTGGGCGGGATTTTCCGGGTCCGGTTGCTGACGGTAATAGTCGTCTAAAAGTTTGGCCACATCCAAAAGGCTGTCGGCGGGGGGATGCTGGCCGGCGAGGGGATTAATTCTGCTTGTCATATACAAAAATTGTAAAAAATGGAGGGCGGCGATCGGGGGCTTAGACACCCAAATCCTAGCCAAAAAGGGTTAACTAGCCAAGGGCTATCCATGGACAAAGAGATGGAAGAAAAAGTCCCTAAACCCCCGGTCATAGAGAAAAAATTGCCAAAGTTACCCCGGGCCATACACGGCCCAGCGCCGAGATGGGGAACACAAATTCAGACTTTGTAAACAGGCCTTAAGCTATCCGGCCAAGGAGCACTCAGATTGTGTTAACGTTCAGGGGAGTTGCTTAACACAATTTTCCAATTAATAGTATTAATATTTTCTTAACTTGCACCGTACCATGGTGACAAAGCCTATCTGAGCCCTTATTTGATTAACCTTCGACTGATTATTGATCCCCTGTGCAGTCTCCCCTCTCCCTCTGTCTTTTTGCTCCCGAACACGTTGCCCATAGACTCAGGTCTATTTTCCAGGGCGATCGCCATTACCTATCGACTTTTCAAGCACTAGATGATTTTTGTGCCTTCCTAGAAGACAAACCTGAGCGGATTGATTGCCTGTTAGTCTATTACGAAGCTAATTCCCTTCCAGTGCTGAATCGTCTCTATGAACAGGGGCGATTGTTGCCGATTATTTTGCTCGAACCCAGTCCTTCTGCCCTAGCCAAAACCACCAACGAACACCCCACTATTGTCTATCACAACGCTGAAATTCATCTGCCCGAATCCCAATGGTCGGAATTGCCCACCGTCGTAGACCGGGCGATCGCCCATTACCTACACCTTGGCCCCATCTGTACCCTCCCCAACCAAACGGAAACTATCCCCGCCCCGATTGTCGATGAATCATCCCAAAGCTTTTTACTCCTACAGCAAAGAAGGCTGGCTGACAAACTTAAAGAAAGACTCGGTTACCTAGGAGTGTACTACAAACGTAAGCCCAGTCACTTTTATCGCAACTTTTCCCCCCAGGAAAAACAAGAATACCTAGAAGATTTAAGCTCCCAATATCGAGAGATTATTCTCAGTTATTTTAGTGACGAAGGCACAGTTAATGACCTGTTAGATCAATTTGTCAATCAGGCTTTCTTTGCCGACCTAGCCATTTCTCAAATCCTGGAAATTCACATGGAATTAATGGATGAATTTTCACAGCATCTAAAGCTAGAAGGGCGGAGCGAAGAAGTCCTCCTAGACTATCGTTTAGTGCTGATCGACATCCTCGCCCATCTGGGGGAAATGTATCGCCGTTCCATCCCCCGGGAGGACATTCCCTTTGATGTATATTATCAGACGGATTAATAACCAAATGCTACGGTTTAATCATCAGCTCAACTCTTGGCTGTTGAAACTACCTCGATTCTCTGGTTATCTATTTTCTTAGTTGTTTCTTGCTTGGTTTCCCCCTCGTCCTAGTAAACCCGTAAAATGAGCCCTTTTAAAAAAACTTACGTTCTCAAACTCTACGTAGCTGGCAACACCCCCAACTCTGTGCGGGCCTTAAAAATGCTAAAAAATATCCTTGAGCAAGAATTCCAGGGAGTTTATGCCCTCAAGGTAATCGACGTGTTGAAAAATCCCCAATTAGCCGAAGAAGATAAAATTCTTGCCACCCCCACTTTGGCTAAAATCCTGCCCCCGCCGGTCAGGAAAATCATCGGCGACCTTTCCGACCGAGAGAAAGTATTGATTGGTTTAGACCTGCTCTATGACGAAATTCGGGAACGGGAAGCAGAAGACCAATAGAAAATCGGGGAACAGGGCGAGATATTTCCCCCATCAACACACATTATCAGACTCGTAGCAAACTTTAATCCTGCCCCTCAAACTCAACACATTCAATCAGTTTTAGTCAAACTGTTATTTAGTTTTAATTTTACTAACTTTTTTCTTCTTTAAAAATCTAAATTTAGCTAATGAACTTACCGATTGTTAACGAACGTAATCGCCCCGATGTGCCAAGGAAGGGAGTGCAAAAAATTCGTACTGTGATCGAGGGCTTTGACGAAATTACCCACGGCGGTTTACCCATTGGCCGTACAACCCTGGTGAGTGGCACCTCCGGCACCGGCAAAACTCTCTTGGCAGTACAATTTCTTTACCAAGGCATTCACCATTTCGATTATCCGGGTTTATTCATTACATTTGAAGAATCCCCCAGTGACATTATTGAAAATGCCTATAGTTTTGGCTGGGATTTACAACAATTAATTGACGATGGCAAATTGTTTATCCTGGATGCTTCCCCCGATCCGGAAGGGCAGGAAGTGGTGGGCACCTTTGATCTGTCAGCCTTAATTGAAAGAATTCAGTATGCAGTGCGGAAATATAAAGCCAAGTTAGTTTCCATTGATTCGGTCACAGCGGTATTTCAACAATATGATGCGGCTTCGGTGGTGCGGCGGGAAATTTTTCGTTTGGTGGCTCGGTTAAAACAGCTCCAGGTAACGTCCATTATGACCACCGAACGGGTGGAAGAATATGGCCCCATTGCCCGCTTTGGCGTAGAGGAATTCGTCTCCGATAACGTGGTGGTTTTGCGTAATGTTTTAGAAGGGGAACGGCGACGACGCACGGTGGAAATCCTCAAACTACGGGGTACCACCCACATGAAGGGGGAATATCCTTTCACTATCACCCACGACGGCATTAACATTTTTCCCCTGGGAGCCATGCGCCTCACCCAAAGGTCTTCCAATGCTCGCATTTCTTCAGGGGTAAAAACCTTGGACGAAATGTGCGGCGGTGGCTTTTTCAAGGATTCGATTATTTTGGCTACGGGGGCTACTGGTACTGGCAAAACTCTGTTGGTAAGCAAATTTTTACAGGAAGGTTGTCGCCAGGGGGAACGGGCCATTTTGTTTGCCTATGAGGAATCCAGGGCTCAGCTTTCCCGCAACGCCTCTTCCTGGGGTATTGACTTTGAAGAAATGGAACACAAGGGTTTATTAAAACTTCTTTGTACCTATCCAGAGTCGGCTGGGTTGGAGGATCATTTGCAAATGATTAAATCCGAAATATCTGAATTTAAGCCCTCCCGCATTGCCATCGATTCCCTTTCCGCCCTGGCCCGGGGGGTCACCAATAACGCTTTCCGTCAATTTGTCATTGGGGTAACGGGCTACGCCAAACAGGAAGAAATCACTGGTTTCTTTACCAACACCACGGACCAATTTATGGGGGCCCATTCCATTACGGAATCCCATATTTCCACCATTACAGACACCATTTTGATGTTGCAGTATGTGGAAATCCGAGGAGAAATGTCCCGGGCATTGAATGTGTTTAAAATGCGGGGTTCCTGGCATGATAAAGGCATTCGAGAATATAGCATTAGCCATGACGGCCCTGATATTCGCGATTCCTTCCGCAATTATGAGCGGATTATCAGTGGTTCCCCCACCCGCATTAGTGTGGATGAAAAATCTGAGCTTTCCCGCATTGTCCGGGGTGTTAAGGACAAGACCGCTGAGTAGGATTGAAAAAGGGTAAACTTTCCCATCCGAATCTTGGTTGGGAAAGGCGGCATGGACAGTGGTTAAGGGTTAGTTTTCTGGGGAATTTAATAACTAAATGTTCCCAGCAAAATCCAGACTGATGAGAAGATCGTTAAAGTCTCGATCGCCACCGCCGAATAGATCCTCAACTCCATAAAGGGATTGTCCAAGACGCATGAAGTGACTTTCGTTATCTGGATTGGCTTGGTCGTACATAAAGAAAGCGTTGACATTGCCTGGTTGATTACCGGGGTTTTGTTGGAGGAACTGCTCAGTGGTTCCATTGGAGATGAGGAACAAGCCGTAATTACCCCCTGCTTTTAACTGAGTGGTCGCCGTTTTTTGGGAGAAATTGTCCGGGGCACTAAAGGTGATGCCTCCAGTTAAAGGATCTCGACTCTGGGTCATGCGAACCGCTGCTTCAGCATAGCCCGCTTGCCCTGGCGAGAAGTCGATTATGCCATCGTTATTGATATCAATATCCCCATTGGCATTAGCGAGTTTATACAAACCAAGGGTGTTTTGATATTCACCAGCACGATGGATTTGAATATCAGTGGCGATCGCCTCTCCTTGCAAACCGGGGACAACGAGGGGAAGGGTAAAAACTTCGACGGCATATTTCCCGTTGGGGGTGTCTGCGGAAATTTGGGTAAAACCCCGACCATCCTGGGTCACTGACAAATTCTCATCCTCAACAGAAAACATTTCGTTACTGTTCAAGTCAAGGATATAGGGAGTCAAACTATAAGCATCCTCAATGGTGACCTGGGAAAACGTACCGATGGCCTTATGTTCGGTGGAAGCCAGGGAATTACCGGAAGTAAGCACTTGTTGAGCCAGAGTTCGGTTTAAGGCCAAACCATCCGCCGGAGCGGCTTCCAAAACAGGGCTAAATGAACTCCGTTCACCGTTACGAAAAACCCCGGCTTGGGTTTCGAGGGGGATAAAAGCTGACCAACCTTCATCGGTGGGATCATAGGCACCGACCAGTCCCCGGAAATCATCGTAATCAGTTTTAATGAAGCCGAACTCGAAATTGCCATTTGTAGGCAGAGACACAGCCCGCACCGTCAATGGTATGGGTTGGCCAAATCCATTTAAAAACCCTGAACCACTTACAGGGGTTGCCAATCCTGGTGTTGTTGTCGCTAAAAGCCCGGACAATTCCACTTTGCCATCGGCCAGGCCATCTAGATCCGATGGTGCGCCGTCTTCGAGGTGCAGAAGAACCCGGTCAAATTTACCGTCATTATTGCTGTCGATTAATTCAGCGCCGACTTTACCGTCAAATAGGAATTCAGTCCAAATACCAGTGACGGGATCTTGTCTTAAAAAAGTATTTATTCCCTGGTGCTCCGGTAGTAGATCAATGGCGATCGTGCTGCTATCCCCTGGTTCAACGGCTAGACTTAGCTTAAAACCTTCAGAAGCAGTGCTATATTCCCAACCGGGAAGTGTGCTGAGGGTGAAAGTGGAAACATTCTTCAATGTATCTCCGAATTCATCCAGATTAAATTGTCCCAAGGAAGTGCCGACTTCTCCGGTTAGGAAGATAATGTCATGGGAATCTTCTATGGCAAGGGTGGCATCCCCGGCAGTGTAAAGGATAAAATTCCCGTCTTCATCTTTCCTGTGTCCTTGTTGTTGCCAGTCATCATTGAGATAGATGGTTCCGTTGTCACCTTCGATGCGGAGTATATTTCCATCGGGGGCGATCGCCAGGATGGCGGCTTGGTCAAGGACAACTTCTCCTGCATCGGCAAGTTGAAATATTTCAATGCCTTTAATGTTGATCGTCTCGCTTTCTGCCAGATTGAGCAATTGAATGCCCGCTAAAGTATCGGTACCTCCGCCACCGTCAATAAAATCGTCTCCTAAACTCCACCAGATGATGTCATCTCCGAGGCTGCCCAAAAGGGTATCATCACCTTCCCCGCCGATGATTATGTCATTGCCTTCTCCCCCATTTAAATGGACACCACCGAAACTGTTGTCGGGGGAAGCTTGCAAAAGGTCGTTTCCTGCTCCACCTAAAACTTTCGTGTAAGAACCCACTACAAAGGTATTATTTCCCCTCTCCATGGTGATAAGTTTAGGATTGGCATTGATAACCAGGTTGTCATCCCCTAGACTATCACCGTTTCCGGAAGCAACAATCAGGGAATTGAGGTTAATGGGATTATTTTTTTGGTACTCAAATATGTCGAAGTCTTCCGGTAAATTAATCACTTGAAGCTGTTCAAGGGAATACTCAAGCACCTGCACCCGTTGGGTTTCTAGATAAACATCACCGAATTGATTTTCAACTTTAAATTGCAGCCAATGTTCTCCTAGTTGGTCAACCGTCGGCTGCCAAATAAGTTGATTGGTTACTGGGTCATAGCTGGCCCCTTCCGGCAGAATTAGGGGAGTTACGGTTTCATTTTCAGCCTTGCTAACTTGACGGGTATAAGTTTCGCCCAACACCGCAACGTATTCCCACTCATCGCTCTCACCTAAGGCGATCGCCGTACTGTAATTGCCCGCCACTGCCAGGGACGTTTTTCCCGTTGCTCCTAGGCGATCGCCACCATCGACGGATTGAATTTGAAAGCGATACAATTCCCCTTCGGTCAAGCCATCAACAATGAGTCTGTGATAGAAACGTCCATCTTCCTCTTTGTAAATAGTCACTAACCCGGAAGTGGGTTGAATACCGTCAAAATCAGGATCGATGGGATTATTTGGACTCTCGGCGGGATTGTCAGACCAACGCACATTGTAGTACTGGGGTTTGACGGTGTCGCTCCAGGTTACCGAAAATTTACCATCCCCAATCCAGTTGGCGCTCAGATCTTCAACAACGGGTAAATCATTACCCCGACCCAACATCAAACCGCCAATGGGACTGTTACCATCCGTAAATGAACCAGTATTTGCCGCCACACTGGGGCCGCCGGTAAAATACCGCACAGTGGTTACGTTCTCTACGTCATCCGCCGTAACAAAAAAGTGGTAATTACCCTGGGGAACATCGTTTAAAAACCAGCGATAGGTTCCATTGCCCGTACTAGGGTCATGGTCGATGGTGGTGAGGAGGGTGCCGTTTTCCCCCTTACCATCGGTATCCATATAAATGTCAACTTTGACGCTATCGGAATCAGTATCGGCAACGGAAAAAACAATATCCACCCACTGGCCATTAGCATCTGGAATAATTTCTTCAATTTCCGCAACGGGGGCCATGGAATTTTCAAACATTTTGATTTGCACTGGCCCGAGATCCACCGGCTGAACCTGGCGAACAGTCCAAATTCCCGCCTGCGGTGTGGCAATGCCTAGGGAAATTCCTTGGTCGCTACTAAGCTCATCTATCAGCATTACTTTGTCACCCCCAATAAAATCATCGGAGGTGTAGACGGTACCGTCGGGGGCCACCAGTTCAAATAGTGACGATGGATTCTCAATAATATTTTTTGACAGCCAACGGATACTTACCGCTGACCATTTTCGTCCTTGACTAACTTCAAAGGATTGGGTCGGTAGCACATCATTGGAATTTTCTTGTTCGTAAGCCGCTAAGGCCGTTTCTGATGTGGCCAGTCGGCTAAATTCTTCAAAGGAATCGACCGTTCCCAAGCCGCCAAAACCTTCGATATCCTTGCCAATAATGACATCAACCCGGCCGCCAAACGTAATTCTAGTCCCTACTCGATCGCCGAAAAAAGGAGCGAGGAACCTTGGCCAAGTAATCCAAGACGCAACAAAGCCATATTCAGGGCGAAATTGAGCCGTTGGGTGGTAAGGAGCGGCATACTTCAGCATCGCCGTCGCGTCACCAATATCTTTTCCACCCACAAAGGGAATAAAACTTGGATATTTGGTGGAGGCCGTGGCCCGGATCTGAAAATTGAGCCTTGCGTCTATGTTGAATAATCCATCTAGTACCACCACGTCAAAGGGCAGAGCCATGCGGGTTTGAGATTGAAGCACCACCCCATGACCCCGGATAGCTGAGTCAATGTTTAGGAAAGTCCGATTTTGACCAATGGTGAATCCTAAAATACTCAACGAAGCGGCAATATCAATGCCCACCGGAATTTTGACCGTTACCCCGCCATCAATCCTCAGCGCACTAATGCCCTGACCTTTTTTGCTCCCTCCCAACCAATCGGGAAAATCTACTTCAAAGGATGGCCCCAGGGACACCCCAATTTGTCCGTTAAGGTTAAAGCTCTGGCCGGGAAGGAGGGGGGGGACATTTTCAAAATTAGCCCCAATGCGCTGGAGGTAAATTTGAGACTCCGGAGTGGACATCAAGATATTGAGGTTATCCGCATAGAGTCCGAAGGAGCTAATCTGGGCACCGCTAATGACACCGGCCTCATTGCGAAGATAGCGGAACCCAAAGTTCCCTCCTAGTTTTAAACTGTTCCAAGGACGGACTAGAACTTCTCCGGCTATCTTTCCTTCCAACTTGACAGTATCCATTTCAACAGTTAGAAGATTAATTCTGACAGCACCCATGTCGAAGAATTGCAGTGATGCGAGAAAAGCAACATCAACGTTGTTGTCATAAATACGAATAAATCTTTGACCGGCAATATCTACCCCCAACGTCGCCAAGCTGAATAAGTTAACATCTGTTTTTCCCTGAACTTGAACATATTTATCAACACCATTAATTTCTAGGGCTACTCCGGTAATTTCACCAATCTTAAGGGGTTTTTTCGGGTCTGGTTTTTGGGGATCATAGCCGGGTGGCCGTTCTTTGGGTTCAAAAGTCGGGATATTAAACGAGGGCTTGTTTTTTTTCTGGTAATACCAGTTGAAAGCATTCCCTAAATTTAGATCTGGCAACTGGATCCGGCCGCCGCTGACTACGGGATTGCCTCCAGGAAAAGTTAAATCAAGGAAGGAACCAAAAGTTGGGAGACTGATGCCGGGAAAGATATCTGGAATCGCCCGATATGAAACACCACCTGCATTGTTTTCACCACCAAAAAGAGTAATATTTTGGTAATTGAGGCCAATGATGTCTTGCACTGGATCATAGCCACCTTCCACACGTTCACTACGCTTTACTTCACCTTCCAACTTACTTTTCTTTGGGTCTAATACGTCATTAAAAGCAATGGCTCCCCGAAAAAGCTTAAATCCTGTACTTCTGTTGTGAATGTTGAGGATTGTCCCTAGAGCGGCTATATTTTGAATTTTTCTACCATCTTTTTCATATTCTAACACTTCAATAAAGCCGTCACTTGCGCCGGTACCGACAGAAATAAGCGGAGTATCGCCCCAAAAAAGTCTGACATCATCGTAGGTCGTTTTAGTCGCCTGGGTTCCATCTTTCAGGAAGGCAGTTTTTTGTCCAAGAAAATTACCAGTAAATTTAAATTTGTTAGCCATGACAAAGAAGGTCTTAACTTAAGTGTTAACAAGAATGGAAAAAGTATTAAGTTACGGATTCTTAGAATCTTTGAAAATCGGGTCACTCATTCCCGGGTGAACGTCTTAAACAATTGTCTTAAATAAATCTAAAATTTAGACAGGCTCCTCTTCTCTTTGGTTTTTCACAAAAACCTGGGTTTCTATCTTTTGTTAACCTTTATAAATGGCAGAGTGATTGAAGTAAAATCCAAATTTTTGGAAAAGTTTTTTATTAATACTTTACAGATTTTACAAAAATTTAAACGTTTACCTGGAGCCCTTGAGTTCTGTATTGAACTCGAGTCAACCACGCCCCGTAACCATAACACAAAGTTCACTTTTGGTCAAAATCATACAAATTTTAATTATTTTTAGCTATTTTCAGCAACCTTAATGTTCTCTTAATATTTCCCTAGCATTTTTTTGTAAAATTGAGGTTATTTATATTTTCAAGCTTGCCCGAGATACACCTTTCTAAGGTAACTTTAGCTTGACAAATTATCCATGCCAGTGATTTGTTAATCAATTTCCCAAGCAATACGAAACGATTCTCGGTGCGGTAAGGGCAAATATTTCCGGAGGACAAAAACAACGCTTGGCGATCGCCAGGGCAATTGTAAACGATCCAGCGGTTTTGATTCTAGATGAGTCAACAGCTAATCTTGATCCGGTGACGGAAGCTGAAGTACTCAATAGTTTGCTGACCAAGCGCCAAGGAAAAACAACGATTTTAATTAGCCATCGTCCTAAGGTTATCAATTGTGTAGATTGGATTATATTTTTAGAATCGGGAAAGGTTAAATTTAGCAATACAATAAAAAAATTCGTTCTGAATTTGGAAATGCCTCTGATTTTTTATCCCCTTAAACAAGACATAAAAGCATTATCAATTCTACTTTACGAGATTTTATTTGTTATCAAAATAGTATTAAAATGAATAACCCAATCGCAGCAAGCTGCGGGGTATCTAGATAGGAAAAAGGGTCATCTGTTGTACACGAGCCTTCTCTTTTTCATCTCCTTGTTCTTGAATATAGCGCCTGACAATTTCGTTACTTACGGCATCCCCCACTGTCCCGATATAACCACCATCACTCCAAAACTCTCCTCCCCATAATTGACGTCTCAGTTCGGGAAAGCGTTTAAAC
>NZ_CP019225.1:3372296-3440289 GCF_010222815.1 Synechocystis sp. CACIAM 05
GGGGTTGCTTATCCCAATCGCAGCAAGCTGCGGGGTATGCGCAACCCATTTGTCAGATCAAGAAAATTACCACATTATCCCAAGATCACTGGACATTAAAGATCGGCGGCGAAGTCAAAATTTATCATAAAAATGTATTAACTTATAATATTGCAGCAAATTTTCTGATTAATCTCTCAACAACCTCCGACTGGAGACTAACGAAGAGGCGGATACGTAGGCATTGATCGCCGATCAACTATATCTTTGAGGGTATGATTAGTGGGATTGTCATCAAACTAAGGTACTGTCACCGAGGTTATAACTATTGTTTTTTTCCTAATGGGCATTGAGCAAAATAATCCTATGGCTTTGCCCCTCTGGATTGCGGTGGGGCTGGCGGCGACCTACCTAGGGGCTGTGGTGTTAACCGCGGAACTGCTTAACCGCCTTTCCCCCAGTCCGGCGGAGGTAACTCGTAAAATTGTCCACATCGGAGCGGGGCAAGTGGTGCTGATTGCTTGGTGGTTGAGTATTCCTGGTTGGGTGGGGGCGATCGCCGGGGTTTTTGCCGCTGGCATTGCAGTGCTCTCCTATCGTTTGCCGATTTTGCCCAGCTTAGAAAGTGTTGGCCGCCACAGTTACGGCACTTTGTTTTACGCCCTTAGCATTGGTCTATTGGTGGGGGGATTTTTCTCCCTTGGACTGCCGGTATTTGCGGCGATCGGTATTTTAGTCATGGCCTGGGGCGATGGACTGGCGGCCCTGGTGGGACAAAGGTGGGGGCATCACCACTACGAAGTCTTTGGTTTCCGCAAAAGTTGGGAGGGCACTCTCACCATGGTGTTGGCCAGTTTTTTGGTTACGGTTGTATTTCTTAGTTACACCTTCGGCTTCACAGTCAGTGTCCTTGTTGTGGCTGGGACGGTGGCGATCGCCAGTGCTGGATTGGAGAGCTTTTCCCGCCGGGGCATTGATAACTTAACTGTTCCCCTGGGCAGTGCTTTGATTGCCTGGGCTGGTAGCTATCTTTGGTTGGGATAGTCCCTGGGGTAAATGGTTAAAATGCAAATACCATCCTGCTTTTCCCCTATGGTTTTTACCCTTCCCCAGCCAACTAATTTACCCAGCACTAATGTCCGTTTGCCTATTCAAGCACTACACGGTCAATTGATCCAATGGCGACGGCAGTTTCACCAATACCCAGAATTGGGCTTCCAAGAGCAGTTAACGGCGGCCCACATTGCCGAAACCCTGACTAAATTAGAAATTCCCCACACCCCAGGCATTGCCAAAACCGGTATTATGGCGACGGTTAACAGCGGTAAGCCGGGACCTGTGCTGGCTATCCGAGCCGATATGGATGCCCTACCGGTAACGGAAGAAAATGAAGTAGATTACCGTTCCCTCCACCCCGGTAAAATGCACGCCTGCGGCCACGACGGTCACACGGCGATCGCCTTAGGCACAGCGCAATATTTAGCGGCCCATCGGGATAGTTTTCGGGGGCAGGTAAAATTCTTTTTTCAGCCAGCGGAGGAAGGCCCTGGTGGTGCCAAGCCCATGATTGAAGCAGGGGTACTGGAAAATCCGGCGGTGGATGCCATTGTGGGTTTACATCTTTGGAATGATCTACCCGTGGGCACGGTGGGCATCAAGCCAGGGCCAGTAATGGCGGCGGTGGAACATTTTGAATGTCAATTGTTCGGCCAAGGAGGCCACGGAGCCATGCCCCACCAAACCGTGGATACCCTGGTGATCAGTGCCCAAATTGTCATGGCTTTGCAAGGCATTGTGGCCCGCAATTTAAATCCCCTCCAGTCCGCCGTGGTTACTGTGGGACAGTTGCAGTCCGGCACTGCTTTTAACGTCATTCCCGACAGCGCCTATTTCCGGGGCACAGTGCGCTACTTTGATCCCAATTTTGCTGGTTATTTTGCCCAACGCATTGAGGAAATTATCAAGGGCATTTGCCAGAGTCACGGAGCTAATTACCAATTTACCTACGAAAATATCTATCCCCCCGTGGTTAACGATCGCCGTTTGGCGGATTTGGTGCGATCGGCGGCGGCGGATGTGTTGCTCACGGATGACCATCTACAACCGGATTATCAAACCTTGGCAGGGGAAGATATGTCATTTTTTCTCCAGGCAGTGCCAGGTTGTTACTTCTTCCTAGGGTCTGCCAATGGGGATCTTGGTTTGGACTATCCCCACCACCATCCCCGCTTCAATTTTGATGAGGCTGTGTTGCCAGTGGGAGTAGAACTATTTGTCCGTTGCGTGGAAAGGTTTTGCAATGCCTAGAAGCTGAAGGTGGTACGAATTACCCCCATTACCAGGGTGCCATTGGCGTTGTTGTAATCAGCATTGGGTACCACCACAATACCGGGGGTAATGGAAAGATTGTCATTCACTGCCCACTGGAAAAAGCCTTCTAGGTGCAAGGAACTGTCAATGTCAGTGGTGGCAATGTCATCGGGGAAGACAATGGAACTACTGCTCACCCAGGGTTGCATACCCACAATAATCCCTGCCATATTCCCTTCCTTGATAATGTCGGGGAAAGCCAGGGTCACAGCCCAATTCCAAATATCTAAACTGCCCCTACCAATGCTGGCATCCGCCAGATCTATAGAGTTGAGGGTGCGGGCCTTAGTAAGGCCTCCCCAGCCCCCTAGGACAAAATGGTCGCTCAACTGCCAAGAAAAAGCGGCCCCATAGGCGTTGTGGGAAGTTTTGGCCGCTTCCCCAAAGGTGGTTTCCGTAAAGTAGCGGAAATTAGAGCGTTGGCTACCGGTGCTAGTGTCCAAGGTGTTATAGCCATAGCTATAGGTTAAAGCTACGGTCAGATTGTCAGTGAAATCATAGTTTACCTGGGCGATCGTGCCAAAACTGCCGTTAAATAATCCTTCTCCCTGGGAAGGATCATTGCCAGCGGGGGCCAAGTAACCAAGGCTAAGTTGTAACCTATCCCAGGTACCCTGGAGAGCGGCCCCAGTACCTTCCCCCAAGAAATAGATCGGGCTACGGGTGCCAAAGGCAGTCAATGCTCCAAAGGCTCCATCCCCGTCTAAAACATTGACTGTATTGGTGAAATCGTCGAAAGCGCCCCCGGCCCCCATGGCCCACAGACGAATATTTTCCGTGGCAGGAAGAGTATAGTACAAAACACTATTGCTGAGGTTGCCATCTTCCGGTTCCGTTGCCCCTAACACTGGCTGAAAAGTACCGGCAATGGGACCATAGTCCTCTAGATTGCCACTGGATAAACGAATGAACAGATCGTCATCTCCTCGAAAGCTAGTATTGAGCTCCAAACGGGTGCGGTAACCCAAGGTGGTGTTTCTAGTGATCGATTCGGTGCCATTATTTTTGTCGCCGCTGACAATGCCACTCAGGGCCGTCACCACCTGTCCACTTAATTTGGTGGTGGTGGAAAATTGATGGTCCTCCAGGTAAGCCGTGCGGACTTCCAGATTATCGACCCGGGCCCCCAGGACGACCAATTCCCCATGAAACTCCTGGGCTAAGCGCTTCAACTTATCAACGTCTTCCCGTAAAACCGCTACGTTCTCCTGGATTAACCGCTCCATGACGTTCATGCAGGCATTTAGTCCCGCAGCAAATTCCCAACGGTATAGGGCTCCATCGCCGCGAAAAGTACGGTCAGGATAACCAACAATGCAACCGTAGCGCTCCACTAAACTTTTGAGTGCTTCGTAGGCCCAGGCGGTGGGCTGCACATCCCTAAGCTCCGACACGGAAGTGATTTGAGATAACACATTAGGATCAACCCCATCGTTAAGGAAACCATCTAGTCTTAGACGATTCGACAATGTTGAAGTCTGAATCATTTGGGCTTCCGCCGGCTGATTTGTCCCCAAGGCGATCGCCATCAGGGCACCCAAACCCCACACTAGTGACAGTTTTCTTAACATAGGAGTCCTCACACCCTAGGAATTAGCCAACAAATTATCGAGAATATAGGCAACAGCCAAGGGAAAAAGCAATGCCCTTCCTCCCCATGGCCATCATGGGCAAACCTCTAAATAATGATAATCATTATCATAGCATGGGCTTTTCTGGAATTTTTTAGATAGATGGTTTCACCAAGCCGATTACTTCCTAATCTTTACTGGCCAAGCTCTAACCACTCTTCCGCCCGCACATTGGGCACCAACGTAAATCGCTCACCACCTAGGGGTTTAACCACATAGGCCATGCCCTGGGGGTCAGGGTAGATTCCCGTTGTTGCCTCAAATAGATCGTCATGGTCAACAACAATGTTATTGGTCCCTGGGGAGGGTATTTTGGTTAAAAATGGCAGCAGCAGCGCCTTCATCTCGGCAATTTGTTCTGGGCTTGTGACCTGGTCGGCATAAATTAGGTCTACTGGGAAAATCCCATCAAAGAAAGCCCCGAAAGTCCAGACCCCAGGGGAAAAAACCATTGTCAGTGAGGCGAAATAAAACTTAATGAATTTTTTTAAAGCTAAAAGCCATTTTCCTCGCAAAACGCCCCCCCGTGCGTAAAATGGGGACTAAAGTTTTGTCACGTCCCTGACGAAATTCTTTAATAGGAGAACTCAATACCAATGGCTGAATCTAACCAAGTTGTACAAGCCTATAACGGCGATCCTTTTGTGGGGCACCTTTCCACCCCCATTTCCGACTCCGCTTTCACCCGCACTTTTATCGGCAATTTGCCCGCCTATCGTAAAGGCCTTTCCCCCATCCTCAGAGGTTTGGAAGTGGGTATGGCCCACGGCTATTTTCTGATTGGCCCTTGGACCCTGCTGGGCCCCCTACGGGATTCTGAGTACCAATATATTGGTGGTCTGATCGGAGCTTTGGCTTTGATCCTGGTGGCTACCGCTGCTCTTAGTAGCTATGGACTGGTTACCTTCCAAGGGGAACAGGGTTCCGGCGACACTCTGCAAACAGCCGATGGTTGGAGCCAATTTGCCGCTGGCTTTTTTGTGGGTGGCATGGGAGGTGCCTTTGTGGCTTACTTCCTGTTGGAAAACCTCAGCGTTGTGGATGGGATTTTCCGGGGTCTATTTAACTAAATAACCTTATAACCTTTAAACTGTTTCGATTTTGCCGTTGCCACGACGGCCTGAGCTTACAATCATCCAATTAATAAGGAGTATTAACTAATGGACGGTTCCTACGCTGCATCTTACCTGCCCTGGATTTTGATTCCTATGGTGGGTTGGTTATTTCCCGCTGTGACCATGGGGTTGCTTTTCATTCACATTGAGAGTGAAGGCGAAGGTTAGGCTGGAAAGGTTTGAAGACTAATGGTCTTTTAATTGAAAATGTCTAACCATCTTTGGGTGGGTCAGGATTCCTCCGTTATGCGGGGGATTGGACATTTTGATTTGTTACTCCGCCAGCGGGTGGGGTATTTTTTTTGTGGGCTTATCAAAGGCTTGTGTAGTTTTTAACGGATATTTTGGCAAGATGACTGAACCGATTCGTTTACTAATTGCCGCCAGTGGCACGGGGGGGCATCTTTTTCCGGCTTTGGCCCTGGCCCAGCAGTTGCCGGACTATGAAATTACCTGGTTGGGGGTACCCGATCGCCTGGAGACGACGTTGGTACCCCGACAATATCCCTTGGTAACGATCCCGGTGGAGGGTTTCCAGGGGCGGCCCAGCTTAAAAACAATCAAGATTGGCTGGAATTTATTACGGTCAGTATTCACGGTTAGAAAACTGATTAAGAGTAAAAAAATTAATGCTGTGGCGACTACGGGGGGTTATATTGCCGCGCCAGCCATTTTAGCTGCTAAATTATGCGGTATTCCGGTAATTTTTCACGAATCTAACTTTATTCCCGGTAAGGTAACCACTTGGTTGGGCCGTTGGTGCGACACAGTGGCGATCGGTTTCCGGGGCACAGCCAAATATCTGCCCAATTGTGTAACGGTTTGGATCAGCACCCCCGTGCGGGAGCAGTTTCGCCAACCCCAGTCTTTGGATTTCCCCATTCCCCCAGACAGATGCTTAATTGTGGTGGCAGGGGGGTCCCAGGGAGCAGTGACAGTGAATCAACAAGTCCGTAGTTGTGTGCCTGCTTGGGTAAATGCGGGGGCCTTTATTGTCCACTTGACCGGTAAGAACGATCCGGAAGCAGCCACCTTTAGCCATGACCATTATCTCCCCCTGGAATTTTTTGATAATATGGCGGCCCTATTGCAAAAGGCGGATTTAGCCATTAGCAGAGCCGGAGCGGGCACCCTAACCGAATTGGCTGTCACCCAGACCCCCTCCATTTTAATTCCCTATCCCTTTGCGGCGGAAAATCATCAGATGTATAACGCCCAGGTGTTTGTTGATGCCGGGGCCGCCCTAATGTTTGCCCAAAAATCCCTGACGGCGGAACAGTTGGAACAAGCTGGGCTAGACCTGCTCCAGAGTCCAGAAAATTTGGCTACCATGGCCAAAGCTGCTAGCACATTGGCTGACCTCGATAGTGCAGAACAGTTAGCGGCGATCGTCCGGGCATCAGTGGAAAAATCCCGCTGACATTGACCCAGCCTGCTGCAACGTAGTCACTGGGTTCATCCAAAAGACTGTTGTAAAATTCAACCTAATTTTCCCCAAGCTTGGGGGGAAACTCGGGAAAGGTTTCCTAGTCAGTCGATTTAAGGGCAAACCCGAACTTTGCCAACACCTCCCAAATCAAGATAAAACTTGATCACTATTTTTAGTTTGTGAATCTATGGGAAAAACAATGCCAGCCCCGTTTCCCTGCCCCAACTAAGCAGAGGATAATTAAACACCAATCTAGGGAAAATAGTCCTGGGTAAGCAGTCATTCTTAACCAAGTGAGTTACATTGAATAACCTAGGTAAGTAAATAAACTCACTCAAAAATTTCCGGATCCTATCCCTGTCTTCGCTCCCCACTATGACTACGACAGAATTAACGGCGGCCACCCTAACTCAACTTCAGCAAGAAATTAATCGGTTACAACGGGAAAATGATGATCTCCACATTGCCTTGACCACGATCGCCGAACATGGGGACATGATCGAGTCATTGCTGAATGAAACCAATGTCAAGCTCAGAAGCGAAATCCTCGAACGACAGCGGGCAGAGGCGAAGTTACAAAATATTCTTAGTTTAATTTCCCGGGAAAAGGAAGACCTAGAAATTATTGTGGAAACCATCATGCAACATGGGGACGTGGTGGATGCCCAATGGCGACAAAAGCTAGGGGAAACCGCAGAGTTACTTAACCTCGATAGCCTCACCCAGGTTTCCAACCGCCGCCATTTTGACCTCCATCTGGCCCAACAATGGGAACGGACCATGGATAGCCAAGAGGCGATCGCCCTGATTTTATGTGATATCGACCATTTCAAACAATTCAACGATTTCTACGGCCACCTCAGTGGGGATGACTGTTTGCGGCGCATTGCCAAAACCCTCAGCGCCACCCTCCGCAACCCGTTTGATCTTTTTGCTCGCTACGGTGGTGAAGAATTTGGTGTAATTTTGCCCCAGGTGACCAGTGAAGCTGCCCAGCAGATTGCCAAACGGATGCAGGCCTCTCTGGCAATGCTAGAAATTCCCCATCACCATTCCCCCACTAGCGAATTCGTCACCATGTCCTTTGGCATCGGTCGCCTGTATCCCCAGCCGGGACAACTCCCCCTAGACCTAATTGCCCAAGCGGACGAAAATCTTTACAAGGCGAAACGCCAGGGCCGGAACTGCATTTTCGGCCATTGATTTTTCGGATAAACCAAGTGAGCTAGTCCCATAGACATAACCATGAGCACTGACCAAACCAACGTCAGACAATGGGGAGAGTTCCTCGATCCCATTCCCCCCAGCGACGAATTTCTGACCCTAAACTTTTCCCTCGACCGGGTAAATCGTTTACAACGCTGGCGCAACTATGGCCTGTCAGCAGACTTTTTGGGGGACTACTTTGCCACCTTTTTTCCCGGCAACGGAGCAGACGACGGCCTTAGTCAGCGAGACACCATCAAAGGCTCCGTCAGTTACATTGCCAACGAATTGTTGGAAAATGCCGTTAAATACAGCACCACCGACCATGATTGTCCCATCACCATTACTCTCCATCTCTACGACCATAAATTAATTTTTGAGACCAGTAATATTTCTCCCCTGCCAACCACCATTGACTATGAGAATTTCGTCAAAGTGCTATTAGAGGCAGATCCGCTGGAGCTATACATGGAACGACTAGAAAAATCCGCCCTGGAAGATTGCGAAGCGTCCCAGATCGGCTTGTTGACTATGATTAACGATTACCAAGCTCAGTTTGGTTGGCGATTTGTCCCGGTTTCAGGTTCCGAGGATTTGATCAAAGTTACGGTGATGACTCACTTGGGTGTCGAAATTTGAGCAGTGGTAGCTAAGAAAAAATTATTCTCCCCAAATCCCTAATTTTATTGCGACCTATTCCCATGGAAATAACCACTGAAGACTATCGGATTTACTTTGAAGAAGCCAACAAGACCCTTTACTTTCGGGGCTTTTTGCGGTTGGAAGGCATGAAGGAATATCAGCCCATTATGAACACCATGCTGGAAATTTTGTCCGATTGTAGTGAGCTGATCATTAACTTAGAGGGGTTAGAATTTCTCAATAGTTCCGGCATCAGCATGCTGTCTATGTTTGTGATGAAGGTGCGGGGTAAGGAAGACACCAGCCTAGTTTTTAAGGGTTCTAAAAACATTCTCTGGCAAATGAAATCCTTGAGAAACCTCCAACGACTGATGCCTGATTTAACCTTGGAATTCGTCTAAAATTCTCGATGGGAAACGTGGCTAGGTTAATATTCCCTCTCCTGATCTACTGGTGTTGGGAATGGCAAGCCATCGGACAATTTTCCCCCTCGTGGTTGTGGTTGACCCAAAGCTCACCCCAGGTTTTTACCGGCTGAAATAGTTCTGCCAAAGCTAGACTAGGAAACTCCACCTTCTCAATTTCTCCCTATGGCCCGCAGACCCCCACCCCGTTACACTCCTCCTCCCCGTCCCAGCTATGACCGGGATTATGGGCCCCCGCCGGGAAAAGCCCCTGGTAAGTTCAGCCTGGGGGCCATCAACTATGGCACGATCGCCTTATTAGCGGGAATTTTTGTTTTGGGCATTGGGGTGGGCATTGGTTTTAGTTCCACCGCTAGCTTTAGTCCGGAAAATGTGGCTTCCAGGGAAGTGATTGACCGCAGTGCCCCCAACGCTGAAGTGTGTGTACAGTTTGGCTCCAGCGCCATTGTCACCGATATGCGGGTGTTTGTGACCCTAAATCCTTTTAATGTATTTGTCACCCAACCAGTGATGCAACCGGGCTGTGTGTTGCGCCGCAATAACTGGAGCATTTTAGAGCGGGAAAAATTGGTGGACAGCCGTCAGGTCAATGATTGCAAAAATCGGATGAATACCTTTGGTTTCACCGGGCCTCTGGAAGGGAATCCTCGCATTGATTGTATTTACCAAAATGAAGCGGCGGGGAATTTATTCACCAATCAACCGGGGGCAGTGGGGCCCAGGCCAGCTACGGATAAGTTTTAGCTCCTGGAATCCGTTTGAAGAGTTGTCCTAGGTTGTGGGGCTAATCGGGACTTTGTCGACATTCTTGAATTTCAAGTGTGAACCACCACTTCGACCCTATCCCGCAGGACAATTCCTCCCTGGACTGCTTGCTGAACTATAGGTAAAAGCTGATCGATTTTCCCACGGCGATCGATAAAAGTGAGCATTATGGGCAAATCCGAAGACAGTTCAATGATGCCCAGCAACATGATCCGCTCCTCGTTGTTTTTACCGTAGCCAGTGGCTCCCCGTACTGCTGTGGCTCCAATAATGCCCAACCGTCGAGCTTCCTGAATCAGAGCTAAATGAACTGGCCGTCCCTGCCATTGGTCCGCTTCCCCCACGTAAATGGTTAGTTTTTCATAGTCTGTGGCTTGGTTGGCATTATTAAGGTTATCCATGGTGGATTGCTCAGGCAAAGGGGAAACGGTTTCTGGGTTTTCTTTTTTTTCCATGGGGGCATGGTGTACGATGCGCACCAATTCTTTAGTTACTAAACCTTTTTTAATCAAGGCTTGCAGTCGGGGAATATATCTGGCGATCGCCGTTGGTTGATCAATAACCACTAGCACCATAATCATTTGTGGGGCTAATTCCATGGTCCAATCCACTGCAATCTGATGACTTTGGGGGCCGTAGCCAATGGCTGTCCGCAGCACTGTTACCCCGGCTAAACCAAGCTTTCTGGCTTCTTCAATTAAGGCTTGATAGAGAAGTTTTCCCCCCAGGCGATCGCCTTCGGTGACGTAAATGGTCAACTGCTCAGCGTAGTACATGGACGGTGACTGTCCTAACTCAACGGGGCCGGAGATGGACTAACTTTCTCCTCCGACCCCACCACCATAACCGGTAGAACGCTGGTTTCTAACAGGTATTGGGAAACGGAACCCAGCAACACATCGTCTAAAATGCTGTGCCCTCGCTTACCAATGATGATTTCCGCTGCTCCTCGTTCCCCGGCAATGCGGAGAATTTGTTCCGGCACCACTCCCTCGGTGGTGATCCATTGATGTCGAATATCAGCCAAAATTTGCTTTGTTTGTGCCCGCAAGTGCTCCACCCCAGGGGGATCTTCCAACTCGATTATGTGTAGAACAAATACTTTGGCATCATTCCGACGGGCCAATTCAGCAGCTTTGGTTAAAACCGATTTGGCGATCGCCGAAGTATCCACTGCGGCCAAAATGGTCAGGGACTGATTAACGGTGACTTTGGTAGGGTCCACTTCCCCTTGCTGCAACAACTTGGGGGCAAAGGTGGGAATCGCCCAAGCTCCCAACGGCGCAGTAACCAGAATGGAGAGGGCAGCCACGGCTAAAATAATTTCCCCCCCAGCAATGCCTTGGGTTAGGGGCACAGCGCCCAAAGCAGCTTGCACAGTGGCTTTAGCGGAATTAGCCGGCAGTAAAAATAATTTTTCTCGATTAGTCCAATTACTGCCCAGGGTGGATAAATACCAACCCAGCGATCGCCCGATCAGGGTGCCCACCGCCAACAAAGCCAGCCCCGGTAACAAATTGCTTTCCAACACCGATAACTCAATGCTGGCCCCCAACAGAACAAAGAGAAAAATTTCTGCAATGGTCCACAGGCCATCAAAACTGCCCCGTAATCTACGGGCCAGGGGCGCATCCAGCTCGATCAAAAAAAAGCCGGTGCCCATCACTGCAAGGTAACCGGAAAAAATCGGCAACTGGGTGGCACTCACCACTAAAAATAAGGCTAGATTGGCGGCCACTAGGGCATCCTGCACCCCATTTTGACTCCAATTTTGTCGGGCTAATAGGGAGACTAGAATCCTGGCCATGGCCCAACCGACTAGAATACCTAAACTAACTTGTACAACTACTTGCAGGGGTAATAGTTGCAGGGGGCTTAAGCTGACATTGCCCAACGTAATGCCCGTGGCAGTTTCCTGGGCTAGAAAACTGAGCAATAAACTGAAAAGCAGCAACAGAATAACATCGGACAGAGCACTGCCGGTCAAAATACTGTCGGGGATACCTTTTTCTACGCCCCAACCCAAACTTTTCAGCCGCAACATACCGGGGACAATTACCGCCGGAGACTCCGCCCCGATAATGCAACCCAGCATCAACCCCGTGGCCCAGTCAAACTGGAATAGCACCATGGCCATTAACCCCACGGCGATCGCCTCTAGACTGGCCGGTAAAAATCCTAATCGGAGGGCGACGGAACCCTGTTGCTTGAGCTTTTCCCGGTCTAGCCCCAACCCCGCTTTCATTAAAATGACCATCACCGCCATGGTCCGCAGATCGTCCGCCAAAGCCAAAATGTCCGGACTCAGGCGATCGCCTACTTGGGGACCGAGGATAATGCCCACTAGCACCATGCCCACCAAAGCTGGTAGTTTCAGCCGTCGAGCTATTTGCCCCACGAAAAAGCCCAGCAAGAGAATGGCAATAATACTAGATAACATTGTTTTGAAAGCAGAAAACTAAGTTAGGTTAGCATGGCGATCCTAAACAAAGACTAGTCAATACGTCAAAAATACTAAAAACTATTGCTTTCAGTTACCCTCTAGGAACATGTTTAGAAAGTTCTATTCCACTCCATAATTTTCTTTACTAAATTCCGATCATACTGGGTATTTTCACTCGGTTTCCAGACAAATTTGGTAGGCCAGGGAGACTTTTTAAACAAGCTCTAATCTATTCAATAAAGTTATCATCATTGTCCTGTAAATTAGCCCGCCGGAGGTCTAACCATTGTTGCAAAATAATTTGGGCTGCCTGTTGGTCAATTAGACCTTTGTTGTAGCTAGAAAAACGTTTTTGGGCTTTAAGTTGATTTTCTGCTTCTACTGAACTTAACCGTTCATCCATATATTCCAGCGGTAGGTTTAACTGCTCCGCCAGTCGTCGGGCAAATTTTTGCACCTGTTTCGCCTGAGAACCAATTTCCCCAGCCATGGTATAGGGTAATCCCACCACCAACAGATTAACATTCCTTTCTTCAACTAATTGTTTAATTTGAGCAATGTCTTGGTCGTAGGAACTGCGGACAATGGTGGTAATGCCAGTGGCAATCAAACCAGTGCCGTCACAGCCTGCCACCCCGATACGTTTTCTCCCCACATCTAAGCCCAGGGCCGCTACTTTTTTGCTCATAACTACATGATTAACTGTGAAAAATCTCCCCTTAACTTAGGTGAAATTTTAGCTTTAGAGAGGGTCTGAAAAGTCTAAATTCTCCCTGTACATCTCATCATACTGGGAAATTTTGAATTGAATTCCCTACATAATTGAGGGACCAGGGGAGGTATTTTAAATTTTTCTTAACCCTGACGAGATTTGAGCAAAATTGCTAGAGTTGCTACTACTTTAGTATTAAATTCTTCTTCAAAAACAACTTTTTTATAATCTAAATTCCATAATTCCAAGGCACAGTCATCGTCGGGATCTTTGGGGGTAATGTGCAAATGTAACTGCCGTTTATCTTGATCATAATGACAATCAAAGCTTTCAATGGCTCCTACTTGGCGACGGTCCAAAGCCACCGCTAAGCGTAGCAAGGAACTCAATTGCCGCACTGCTAAACGGTGGGGTTCAGATAATTTAATGTAATCATCGTGGCGTTTTTTCGGCTTACTACGGCGATGGTAGCGAGCAATATTAGCAATTAATTCCAGTTCAATTTCCGTGTAACCTAGCAGTTCCGCATTGCGAATTAAGTAATAGGAATGTTTATGGTGGGCGGAGTGACTGACATAAGTACCACAGTTGTGCAAGATTGCGGCGGCCCAGAGCCATTCCCGTTCCGTTTCCCCCCAGTCGTGTAAAACTCCCCGCAGTTGATCGAAAAAGCTGGTGGCAAATTGGGCGACCCTTTCCCCAAAACCGAGATCCACTTGGTATTTGCGGGCGATTTTTAGCACTCCCCGTTGACGAATTTCTCCCTGGAAACGCATCCGGTCTTGGATTAGCCCATGGGTGAGCATCCAATCGACGATCATGCCTTCCCGCAACGCCCGCTCACAGATGGTGATGCTATCCAATTCCAGCATGGTCATGGCTTCGAGTAGAATCACTGCCCCCGGCAAAATAATTTCCGCCCGGCGATCGGACAGGCCCGCCACTTCAAACCGCTCTTGGCAGTTGAGACCAGCCAATTTTTTGACCCATTCCTCCACATCTTTTTGGCTAATGCTGTAACCCTGAATGGGATTGGGAACCTCTTTTTGTTTTTGTAAAGCGGTCATGGTGGCTAGGGTTTCAATGGTGCCGGAAGTCCCCACCAGTTGAGCTTTTTCCCCTCCCTTGAGCCGTTGTTTAATCTCATCCACTGGCCGCTCCAGCATGCCCCGCACATAGGCCCGCAACACGGCCAATTCGGTGGCATCAATGGGATCGCTGTGGACAAAGTCTTGGGTGAGCCGCACCGCCCCTACTTTGGTACTGCTTAAAAACCGCACGTCCCGGCGATCGGCCAAAATTAGCTCCGTAGAACCGCCACCAATGTCGATCATCACATGGGGTACTTCATGGAAATCCATGCAGGAAAATACCCCCAGGTAAATTCGTCGGGCTTCCTCTGGGCCAGAAATTAAATCCACCGTTAGCCCCACTTCCGTTTGCACCCGGGTAAGAAAATCTTGGCCATTTTTGGCTTCCCTAGTGGCACTGGTGGCCACAGCGATAATGTTTTCCACTTCCAAACCCTTGGCCAATTCCACACAACGTTTCAAAGCGGCGATCGCCCGATTCATGGCCGCTGGAGTGAGATTATTAGATTGGGGGTCCCGATCGCCTAGGCGGACAGTATCTTTTTCCCGAGCCACAATAGTAAAGGTGGCCAGAACTGGATCAATGCGGACAATGACCATGTGAACGGAATTGGTCCCAATGTCGATGGCCGCCAACATACAGGGGTCAACAATCTGGGCAGAGGAAGGAGCCATGGGTTAACACTCTCAAGGGGACAGGAACGGGGGAGTTAGGGTCAAAACTCTACCAACCAGCCTAGGGCCAATTAACCGTCCCTAACTTAACTTTCCCATTGTCCATTGTTATCAACCCCTCGCAAAGCAACACTGAGGAGAAAATTTGCTCAAACATTTCAGTAGGGAGCAATATCATCAATATCCCATTGATTTGATGCGGATGAAAACACTGGAGTACTGAGTTCGCAAAAATTTCACCGTGCCACCTGGGGGCCATAATCCCTCGGGCCATGGGAGCAGTGGAACCTCTTAAGGTTTGAATGTTACAAAATACTTTTAGTAGCCATCTTCTAGGGCTGACAAAAGCTGACAATCCTGTTAAAGTCTCTGTAAAAAACTGTGCAGTCCCAATTTAAGCCTGATATCAAAGCCAGGGACGCAAATATCTCCTCCCCACTCTGACTAGCTACTTTGTAGCCTTCCACGCCGACCTGTTCACCACCGGAGATGCCCAGGGCCATGTTAAGTTGCCGTTATACCCTGCAATTGGCGTTGTGCTTTTGCCTACCATTGGGGCTGGTAAATCAGGCTTTGGCCACGGGTTTGGGTACCTTTACTTCTAAGGTGCCAGTAGTAATTGAGCAAGAAGAGAAAGATTTAACCCTAGACCCAGATACCGAAGAGATAAAGGCGATCGCCGCCAAAGAATTTTTCCTTAGCCAAGGACAAGTTCCCACCCCTCCCCTACAACCACTGCCATCGGAAGACGATATTCAGGTCCCCTCTACTAGTCCTCCATTGGAACTAGGGCCAGAGTCCTCCCCTCCCAGCGCCGAAGAAGCGGTGGACACCTGTGGTTATAGACCATCTGCTCCTACCAACATAACGCCCATACCTCTGTTACAAGGGTCGGTGGATGGCACTCCCCTCCGGGTGAACCTACTGGGCATGACGGTATTTTCCCCCAAGGAGTTGTTAGCTTTACCAGCCCTACAACCTTGGCAAACTGATCCCCCCAGCGGCACTGCTCCCCTCATCATTGATACGAATTTGACGGCGGCGGAATTTGAAGTTTTATACCAAGGCATAGTAGAGGGCATTACCCAGCTATACATCAATCAGGGTTACATTACTTCCCAGGCGATCGCCAAACCCATTGAACCTGTTAAAAATGGTGAGTTTTTGGAACAACCAATCCAGGTGGTGGAAGGGCAGGTGGAGTCGATCCAAGTACGGGGTCGGGGTCGTTTGCGCCCAGCTTACATTTGCGACCGGGTAGCTCGGGGAGTTCATAGTCCCATCAATGTGGGTCAGTTGGAGGAAAGTCTACGGCTGTTGCAAATTAATCCCATGCTGGAAAAGGTGCAAGCTAGCCTTTTGCCCACCGGAAAAGTTGGGCTGAGCAATTTATCTGTCACGGTGGAGGAAGCTTTCCCCTTCAGTGCCAATCTCAGTTTTGATAACTATTCCCCCATCAGTTTGGGAAGTGAGCGGATCGGCCTTAGCTTGGACTATAAAAATCTCACCGGCCTTGGCGATCGTCTGTCGGGGAGCTATTACGTTTCCACCACTGGGGGTTTGGACATCCTCGATTTTAACTATCAGGTTCCCCTTAATCCCACCGATGGCACTCTCAATCTACGTTTTGTGCCCACCTGGACTCGCATTACCCAGTCCCCCTTCGACGTTTTTGATATCACCGGCAGTAACCCCCTCTACGAAATCAGTTATCGCCAACCCCTCTGGACTTCTTTAACAGATGAATTTGCCCTTAGTTTTGGTTTCCGTTACCAAGACGGTCGCACCCTAGGGCTAAATCGTCCCGATTTAACCAACTTCAGCCGCACCAGCGTGTTTCAGTTTGGCCAGGACTACACCCTGCGCGACCCCAATGGGCTATGGTTTTTCCGCTCCCAAATGAACCTGGGCACAGGATTATTTGATGCCACCACCAATCCCAGTCCCCTGCCTAGTGGGGAATTTTTCAGTTGGTTGGGACAAGCCCAGCGGCTGCAAAGACTGGATGATAATAACCTGCTCATTGTGCAAGCGGATTTACAACTCACCCCCGATAGTTTGCTACCGGATTATCTGTTCATTATCGGCGGTGGGCAGTCCCTGAGGGGCTATCGACAAAATGCCCGCTCCGCTGACAATGGCGTTCGTCTCTCGGTGGAAAATCGCATCACCTTGGCCAGGGATGGAGATAATAAATCTGTGTTTGAACTGGCTCCCTTTGTGGATTTTGGCGCAGTGTGGAACAGTGCCGGCAACCCCACCCAACTGCCGCCCAACTCTGTGTTGGTGGGGCCTGGACTGGGCCTTATTTGGCGGGATATTTTGGGGATGACCGGTTTGAGCTTCCGGTTTGACTATGGCATTCCCGTGATCAAATTGGATAACCTGACCGGCAATTGGCAAAATGACGGCCTATACTTCCAGCTCAATTACCGCCCTCCCTTTGGCAAGTAACTGAGAGAGGGAGTTTGGGGAACGCCGTAGTTTTTCCCATTTTTCAGAGATGTCCATTTAGAGTTGCCCTCCCTTGCTGGAGCTTTAGTGGGTCAACTTAACCAGAGCGTTCCAACCAATCAGTTGTTGAAAACCACCTACTCAATGGTGATGGTGGTGGGAGAACTATTGTTACTGCTACCGCTGCCGTTGTTCTGATTATTGTCCTGTTGATGACTGCGGCGATATTCCCGATAAAGGCGATCGCGCCATTCAAAAAATGCACTGTAGGCACTGTTATCCGCCAAGCCAGGAATGCCTTTCCCCTTCAACTCCTGGGCAATGTTTAAGTAATTTCCGCCGGGGATTTTGATCACCATACTCAATGCCGCCACCGTTAAATCTGCCAACGTTGGGCGATCGCCAATTAGGTAGGGCTGATGTTGCAAAATCAAAGTTAAAGCCTCCAAGTCCTGATGTAAACCCCGCATGGCTTCCTTGACCGCATCACCACCAAAACCAACGCCACTGCCCAATAGGTCCAACATAGCCGGGGGTACTGCACTGACTAAATTTTTGAAAATGCCTGGGGTTTGTTTGGGCAAAATAGAAGCTCGCAGACCAGGATTTTGGTTCAACGCCCCCACCATGGCAACCCGACCCTTCAGACCAATGGATTCGTCGGCCCATTCTTCCATCAGCAAGCATTGTCCCCGTTGCACAGGATCGTGGGGTAAAAGGGGATTTTCGGGGTATTTACGGTCTAGGTAGAGGGCAATTTCCGTCGAATCGGCAATGACAATGTCCCCATCCTTGAGCACTGGGACCTTTGTTTGTCCAGAAAGACGGAGCAAATCGATCTGACCAACCCCCGGCACCACTTCCACTGTCCGATAATCCAACCCTTTAAAGTCGAGAATCAGGCGGACTTTTTCCGAATATTGGGACAGTTCAAACTGATGAAGCTCAAGCATGGTAGGAATTTTAGCAGTGGGTGTACAATCGAAGGCAAACTTTGTTTAAAGTCCAACATAACACGACTCTCTCCCTCCCTGGAGCAACCTAGTCTCAGCCAGCCATTACACACAGAATAAATTTCAAACTTACTAATAGTTTTTGTCCCTAATTTTTGATCATCAGCAAGACTTTTATGGACTATTTTTTAGTTTGTGGGCTAGGGTATCTGGGACAACATTGCGTTGTTGCGCTGAAAAAATTTGGCGTTAAGGTAATTGCCATTGAAAAACAGCCACCGCCTCAGTGGGAAATTAAAAATTTAGACCATTACCTAGACCGATTAATTATTGGCGACTGTAGTCAAGCTAATATTTTACTCCAGTTGCCTATTAGTCAAATTCGAGCTGCTTTAATTGTTACCACAGTCGAAAAAATCAATCTTGAAACAGCCATAACCATTCGTACTTTAAATGCTAATACCCGTTTAGTTGTCAGAAGTGTACGGGATAATCTTAATTTTTTATTGAGTAACGAATTAGGGAATTTTATTGCCTATGAACCCAAACATTTACCAGCCAATGCTTATGCCCTTTCTGCCCTGGGCAAAGAAACCATTAGTCTGCTCAATTTAGGAGGGATAAAAATCAGAATCAATCGCTTGCAAGTTCCCGGTTATCACCATTGGCTCAGCTACAGTTGTGTGGATGAAATTAATAATCGTCACCGCCGTATTCTCAGTCACGATCGCCAGGGCGACTCTCCGTCCCAATCCATTGAGTTTCACTGCTGGCATCCAGAAGCAAAAATTCAGCCCCAGGATACGATTATTTACGTAGAAACAGAGGATAATTATTCCCTTAACAAGGGCTATGGCATTAATCCAAATAGAAAAAAGATTAGTCTAAATTTTCTATATTATCGCAGTTTGATACAGACCAAAATTAGTGACTGGGTTAAAAAATTTTGGGGGCTAAGCCTTAAGCAGCAGGTGGCGAGGGTTGCGATTATCTATGGCTTGGTAGTATTTCTGCTTTTAATTACGGGAACGGTATTATTCCGCTTCTTTTACCCCGGCACCACCTTGGTTTCTTCCTTTTACGTCACTGCTATTTTACTCTTAGGCGGTTACTCTGACCTGTTCGACTCCTTTGAACCCATATCAACTTTGCCTGAATGGCTACAGTTATTTAGCCTGGCTCTCACTGTTACCGGCACTGCCTTTGTCGGAGTTTTATACGCCCTATTAACCCAGGCTTTATTGTCATCTAAATTTCAATTTTATAATAAACGTCCCCCTATTCCCGAAGCTGACCATGTGGTGGTTATTGGCTTAGGTAAGTTAGGTCAAGAAATTACCAAGAAATTGCGGGAATTAAAAATTAATGTGTTGGGATTAACTTTTAATCCTATTACTAGCCAGTCAGATTTTTTAGATCTTCCCTTAATTTATGGCCATAATTTAGTCGATAGTTTACAATTAGCTAACTTAGAAACCGCCAGTAGTGTCATTGTGGTCACCGATGACGACATTGTTAATATTGAAACGGCGTTACTGACTCAAAAAATTAATCCCCATTGTCAATTAGTAATTCGCACCAATGGCGATACATTAACCAAAAATCTAGGACGATTATTACCAGCAGCAATTATTATTGATCCCTATGTAGCAGCGGCGGAAGTGTTTACAGGGGCAGCCTTTGGCGAAAACATTCTCGGTTTATCCTGTTGGCAAGAACAGACGGTTTTAGTCACCCAATATCATATTGAAGAACAGGATACGCTCCAGGGTTTATCAATTGCAGAGGTGGCCTATGGTTATGGAGTAGTGCCAATAATTTATCAAGATAAATCCGAAGATGAAGCGATTTTTTTGCCCTCGGAAGACCGATCCTTAATGCCTGGACATTTGCTAATTGTTCTAGCAACAATGGCAGGTTTACAATCGATTGAAGCAGGTGATTTAAAGCCCAAGCAATGGAAACTTAAAATTATTAAAGCTAGTTCTAAAATGTCTGTTTTCGACGGCATTAGCGCCATCGCTCGCATTGCGGGTTGTTCCTTAAAAATCGCAACGGAAACAATGAATAACTTACCGGCAACTTTACCCGTTAAAATGTACCATCACCAGGCGACAAAACTTAAAAAAGTGCTCCAGCAAAATCAAATTGAAAGTGTAATTGAACAAAGTTTGGCACCAATTTCCTAATTAGTAGTAATTCTCTTTCTTTTCCTGACAAAATTGCCGTAAAATACTGATGGCAATAGTTTTTTTATTATTCCCAACGGCGATCGCCTGACTTTAGTTTCCCTCTAACCTGATCCCATGGCCCTTAGCTTTAGTAAATACCACGGTCTCGGCAACGACTTTATTTTGGTGGATAACCGCCAAAGTACGGAACCCTGCTTAACCCCAGACCAAGCCCAACAGTTGTGCGATCGCCATTTTGGCATCGGGGCAGACGGGGTAATTTTTGCTTTGCCGGGGCAGGGGGAAACGGACTATACCATGCGGATTTTTAATTCCGACGGTTCGGAGCCGGAAATGTGCGGCAATGGCATCCGTTGTTTAGCGAGATTTTTGGCCGATTTGGAAGGCGTGGAGGAAAAGACCTATCGCATCCACACGTTGGCGGGGGTAATTATGCCCCAACTGTTGGCCGACGGCCAGGTGAAAGTGGATATGGGGGAACCCCAATTATTGGCGGAGCTTATTCCCACCACCCTAGCGCCAGCGGGGGAAAAAGTGGTGGATCTGCCCTTGGCCGTAGCGGGGCAAACCTGGGCGGTGACCTGTGTGAGCATGGGTAATCCCCACTGTTTGACCTTTGTGGATGATGTGGACAGCCTCAACCTGACGGAAATTGGTCCTTTGTTTGAGCACCATCCCCAATTTCCCCAGCGTACTAATACGGAGTTTATCCAGGTTTTAGGAAGCGATCGCCTGAAAATGCGGGTCTGGGAACGGGGAGCGGGTATTACTCTAGCTTGTGGAACGGGGGCCTGTGCCACAGTGGTGGCGGCAGTATTGACCGGCCGGGGCGATCGCCTTTGCACGGTGGAATTACCCGGTGGCAACTTGGAAATTGAATGGTCTGCCCAGGACAATCGGCTTTATATGACGGGGCCAGCCCAGAGAGTCTTCAGCGGCCAGGCGGAGATTTGAACAAAAATACTCTTGTTTTACTTTCTTAAGGAATTTTGCCAATGGGAAAGAGATAAAGACATTGAGCAACGTAAACCCATTTCCAGTCACTGCATGGATGGTGGGCGGCTAATCTGTTCAACTAAGGGACGGCCATGCCCTAGAATTTGATGGACATCTTTTCAGCCCAACGCCGCTATTTTTCCACCCCATAACTAGTTAATCAGCTCGATGAACATCCCCATCCTTGACCTTAAGCCCCAGTACCAAAGGATCAAAGCCGAAATTCAACAGGCGGTGAATGGTGTCTTGGAATCGGGACAATTCATTTTGGGCAAAACCGTTGCAGATTTTGAGCAAGCCGCTGCCGATTATCTCGGGGTGAAATATGCCATTGGGGTTAATTCCGGCACCGATGCCCTGATGATTGGCCTAAGGGCATTGGGCATTGGCCCAGGGGACGAAGTAATTACCCCCCCCTTTTCCTTTTTTGCCACGGCGGAATCCATTAGTAATGTGGGGGCTAAACCGGTTTTTGTAGATGTGGCGATCGCCGATTTTAACCTTGATCCCGACAAAATCAAGGCGGCCATCACCCCCCGCACTAGGGCAATTATGCCAGTCCATTTATTCGGTCAGCCGGCAGCCATGGCCCAAATTAAAGCCCTTGCCGATGCCCATGGTTTGAAAATTATTGAAGATTGTGCCCAGTCCTTTGGGGCTATCTATGCCGGTGATTGCTTGGGTTGTGACCAGGGCTGTGATGACCGAGTTAAACAGGCCCTAGTGGGTCAATACACTGGGGCCATGGGGGATGTGGGCGCATTTTCCTTTTTTCCCACTAAAAATCTGGGAGCCTATGGTGACGGTGGTTTGATCACCACTAACGATCCGGCGATCGCCGATTTGGCCCGCTGTCTGAGGGTGCATGGTTCTAGACAACGCTATCAAAACGAAATGCTGGGCTATAACTCCCGCTTAGATGCGTTGCAAGCGGCCATTTTGAACGTCAAACTATCCCATTTAAGGGAATGGAGTCTGGGCCGTCGTCGGGTGGCTCAGACCTATAATGATCTGTTCCAAGGGGTGGAAGGTATTATTACCCCCACTATCACTGCTGGCCATGTGTTTCACCAATACACCCTGCGGATTTTGAACGGTCAAAGGGACGCCCTCGCTAACGCAATGCAAGGCATGGGGATTAGTACCATGATCTATTACCCTGTGCCCCAGGATCAATTGCCGGTGTACCGGGGTCAGTATGCCCCCAACCCCATCAGCGATCGCCTGGCCACGGAGGTATTGAGTTTACCCATCTGGCCAGAAATGGAAACCGAAACGGTGCAAACGGTGGCTGAAAAAATTAGCCAGATTTTACCTAGTTTGTAAACTTCTCCCACCATCAATTATCTATGCCTATGGAAGCCGGACAACAATTCCTCACCCCCGCCGAGTCCCACGCCGTTGATGGAGCCCTGCTCAGTCAGTCGGAAAAGTTTCTCACCCGCTTGACCATTTCTTCCTTCCGACTTTTGCAAACCATTGCGGCGGAGGAACAATTGGCGATCGCCGACCTCACCCCGGAAATTATCATTGCTTGGTTTGAAAGGGATGCCAAAAGGAAACGGGAGCAGGGGGCAGAAAAGCCTGTGCTGGATTGGTAGGGCTCAAATATGATTCGTCGAAATGAGTTAGGTTAGATATCCTTCCCGCAACCCGGCGATCGCCGCTGAAGTCCTATCCCTGGCGTTGAGTTTACGCATAATGGTCTGCACATATTCCCGCACTGTGGAGCTGGCGAGATGTAATTCCCGGCCAATTTCGCTGTTGGTTTTGCCTTCCGCCACTAACCTTAAAATGGCCACTTCCCGCTGGGTCAATTCATCTTTCTGGGATTTGCGATAATCGGCGATCGCCTCAAGGCGACTGTCAATGTAGGTTCTGCCCTGGAGTAGACATTCCACCGCCAAATTAATTTCCCCATTACCTAAACTAGACTCCAGAAAGATGGCATCGGCTCCGTACTGCTGGGCTTCTTCCACAATGGCCGCATGGTCATTCAACAGCAATAGTAGGCACTGCGGCGATCGGGCATGGGCTTTGAGCTGTTTCAGCAGGTCTAAACCGGAACCATCCTCTAACCGTTGGCAAATGACCACCACCAAAGGCTCTGCTTGTTGTTCAAAGTAGGTTAGGGCTTCGCTTTGTAGAGTAAAAATTTTGACTTTCTTTTTGTTTGGTCGCTGGGAGGAAATGCGGGCGACGGATACGGCAAACAAACGGGGATACAGGCAGGCAATGACATTAAAGTGATTCACCAAAAGTTGGAATAGGTCATACCTGGCGTTAAATACGAGGGAATCAGGGTCAAATTCCATGGATGATAGGTTTGTCCCGCAGTGAGCTTTATGTAGTTTTCGGACTATGAAAGGGCAAGCAAAGATAAGTTTTTATCTGCACAAAATGATTCTATCCTACTAAATTCTCGACGGAGTAGATTTTCAACTTGTAAGGTTGAG
Source organism: Synechocystis sp. CACIAM 05 (assembly GCF_010222815.1). Taxonomy (GTDB): domain Bacteria; phylum Cyanobacteriota; class Cyanobacteriia; order Cyanobacteriales; family Microcystaceae; genus Synechocystis. The sequence goes on from NZ_CP019225.1 coordinate 3,395,831, forward strand.
CAGTTTCCCAATTGAAGCCAGATAACTTTGGGGGGATTGCCAAGCACCAAACTAAGATCGTGCATGTCTACATCTTTGGAGACGATCACTAGATTATTATTTTTCGCATAATCCCAAACAATAGGATCGATTGTTGCCTCCATTCCAACATCCCGTACATGAAGAGAATCAGGAAAAAGATCACCCAATCGAATGGATAATTTTGGAGAGAGATTTTCATCAAACAATAATTTCATGCGGACAGGGGAGAAATCATCAATCGACGTTCACGGTCGGCCGCATAAGCAATACAAGCTTTTAAGTCTTCTCTAGTTAAATCTGGAAAATCTTCGAGGATTTCTGCCTCGGTCATCTCAGAAGCCAGGTATTCTAGTACTTCGTAAACAGTAATACGCAAGCCCCGCACACAAGGCTTACCTCCCCGTTTGTTGGGTTCAATTGTAATATAGTCTCTGTAGCTCGTTGAGGCCGGCCCATTGGGGGATGCTGAGGGCGTAGTTTCGGAAGTAGATGGTGTCATATTTGAGGGCTACTCCTGTTAAAAAGACCAGCAGGGTGGTGACAATGGCAATAAATGTTTGGAAGTCGGGCATTGACCTAGCCAAGAGTTAACTTGATTGTAGCAACCATGGCCCTGGGCCTATCGCAATGGCAGTTTATAGGATGTTTCCGTACTCTTCTAGCAGGGCAAGGATGTTGACTAGTTGTTGTCGGTGGGCAGAGGTGGGGTCAAGCCGGAACCGGATGATTGCAGTACGATATCTAGTTTCGATTCTAACTCGGCGAGTTTCTCGTTCTGTTGCCTCAGCTTGGCGGTATCTTGCCTCAGCTCTTTCATCCTCTGCTCGTGCCTGATCCTCGCTTCTTCGTTGCTCTTCCTCAACTCGGACAAACCCCCGTAGGAGTTGATCCAAGACCACAAACGTGAAAGTAATCCCGACGAAGCTGAGGCCGGCCCATTGGGGGATGCTGAGGGCGTAGTTTCGGAAGTAGATGGTGTCATATTTAAGGGCTACTCCTGTTAAAAAGACCAGCAGGGTGGTGACAATGGCAATAAATGTTTGGAAGTCGGGCATTGACCTAGCCAAGGGTTAATCTGATTGTAGCAACCATGGTCTTGGGCCCATTGCAATGGCAGTCACAGTGGACTTTGGCCTATGTCTCAGACAGGCTAAAAAATAATCACATCCACCCTTTTCTGCGCTGGCCATGGGCAAGGCTAGATATTTATCCCCCTAAATCTCCTCACTAAAGCTCCGGCTTAAAAAGGGGGACTTTCATCATGGTTCCCCCCTTCCGAAGGGGGGCTAGGGGGGATTAAACAGCCAAAATTCAACTTTCCCAACATCCTCTTTGGGCCTCTTCTGTTTCCACCAGTTGCAAAATCATCCTCAGAGCTTGGGTCTCTAAGGCAATCCTTGCCTGGGTTTGATCGTCAAAAACCCGATTCAACACGCTGGTGTCTAGATAAAGTTTCACGGTATGGACTTTTAAACGTTGGTCAATATTGTAAGCGTCAACATCCCGAAGAGGAATAAGGACAGTAACCAGGGCTCGGTTAACACAACTTCACAATCACCCCCTTAAGAAACCATTCAGGATTGACGTAAACAGCTTTCTTTTTCAGGAAAACCCTATCTTGATCTAAATACACAACAGTTGTGATCTGGGTCACAACCAATGAGTGATTAGGGACAATACTTTTCTTCATTTATGTGGCTTTTGTTACAAAAAATCGTATTTCTACGGAGCAGTAAACAAACCATATTTAGTGAAAGTCCAGTGTTAGTGCCAATACGCACAAATTGCCGTTTCCCTACAATAAAGGAGTAAAGAAAAAAACAACATTCATTTCCCAAGACCGACGAGCGATACATCGAGTTACCACCCACGAGGTCACGGGAAGGAGGCGACAGATTATGTTCACTAAATTCAATCGAGTTCTTTTGGCTTCTGGTTTGGTTCTGACTTCCCTAGTCGGTTTTGGTTCTTCCGCTTTTGCGGAAGATATAAGGAATGGTACTGAAACTTTAATAGGGACCGAATTGCCTAAAGCAACACTGACTTGGACAGGTGCAACCACGGCATTCAATATGACTTACGGGGAGGCATACTCGGGTGATCTAGGTACAGTCACAGTGGTTAATAATATCATTGGTGCATGGCGAGTAACAGTTGAGGGAGATGCAACCCCGGGGCTACTTGATGGGCAAACTATGGGTGCAACAAATGTCAAAATTCCGTATACTGTCAAATTAACTCAATTAGAAAACAGTAAAGTTGGAAATGGGCTAGACGTGACTCCTGGGGTGGCTGCAAATGTAGACAGAATTATCGCATCTGATACTATCACCAATACTCCGATTGATGGATCAGGAGCTCTGACCATGTCGATTGCAGCTGCAGACACTAAAGTTGTGGCTCAAACGTATCAAGAAATCCTTAAGCTCGTTTTGACTGTTCCATAAATTTGTCTAGCATTACAGAAAGTCGGTGGGTTACTAACATGATTAGACTTCATAGACGTAATTCACCGAAATTCTTTCTAAATAAGGGGACAAATGGGGATTAGGACTATGGCTAAAAGACCAATTTCTGTATGTTTAACATTTTGTCTAGCTATCTTTGGCTTAGTTGCCGGGTCTTGTGACTCGTCCTACGCCGGCTCCAGTTTTGAATTGGTTCCAAGCTCCTTGGAGTTGACTCCTTCCGGTGCAGGGGCAACCCGAAGTTTCACAGTCAAAAGTAATGGTGACGAACCTGTTGCAGTTCAGGTCGTGGTTGTAAAAAGACAGATGGCTATTGACGGAACAGAAACATACGGTGAAGAGGATGAAGACTTTTTAGTTTACCCCCCCCAGATGATTGTGTCCCCAGGACAACAGCAAATGGTTCGGGTGACTTGGTTAGGCAATGATTCCCCGGAAAAAGAACTTTCCTACAGGGCTATTTTCGAACAACTACCGATAAATTTAACAACTATAAGCAGTGGAAATGATTCTGGAATAGAAGCAATTGTTTCCGTCACCTTGACCTATAAGGCCACAATTTATGTAATTCCCAATGGAGCTTCTGCAGACGTCGTTTTGATCGGGGCTGAATCACAAAAGGATGATTTAGGAAATGACTTACTAGTTCTCAATTTTTTAAACCGGGGTACAGCCCACAAACTCTTAACTGGACTGGTTGTTAATCTCACTTCTGAAGGAAAAACCATCACCTTGAACAAAGATGAACAACTTAAAGGAGTCAGTGGAGAAAATATCCTTGCCGGCAATAAACGCCGTTTTGTTTTGCCCTGGCCCAAAGAATTGCCCGTTGGCCCTGTTACCGCCACCTTTACCACCAACTAATTGCTAGCCGATCGCCGGGAGAGAGTGCGTATGGAGCATCCCTAGCTTCGGCTCGGAGGTATTCCCATGCGCCTATTTATTGTTTCCCTTAGTCTGGCAATTACCTTGAGTCCTAGCTTGGCCATGGCCGAAAAGGTCAATACCACTGTGGTTACCCCCAAGCCAGCCAAAAGTCTGGTGCTCAAACCCAACGCCACGGAAGGATTTGCCCAAACTCTACGGGAACCTAGGGCCCCAGCCGCTTCATCCGGGCCCAGAGCTAGTAAGTAAACCTTAAGTTTTTAACTTTCGCCTCCAGCGATTACCTTCCGGGGGAAAGGCATCGATTCCGTCCCTCCTTCGGAAGCCCTTTTTGTAAAATAGGAATCAATGGATCATGTCCCGTCAAATTCTTCTTTTGCTTAGGTTGCCCCATGACCACTATCAGCGACAATGACCTTAAAGCAATCCTGGCAAAGATTGACAGCCGGTTGGAGCGCATAGAGTCTGACCTGACCACCATCAAAGTTTCCCAAGCCAGAGTAGAAGAAAAACTAAATTCCCTAGACGACAGAGTGGGAAAACTGGAAGACAATCAAAACCGACAAATTTGGACTTTAATCATTGCTATTACCGGAGCTATGGCCGCCGGCATCATCAAGTTTAGCTTTTTCCCCAATCCCTAATACAAATTAGCCAAAAACTGTTCCAAATCAGCCACAGTGGTGAAGTCCAACAATGCTTCCCCAAGCTCATCCAACTGAGGTATTGGCAGTTCCCTAATTTGGCCAATCTGCTCATTAGACAATTCCCCCAGCCGCCTAGTTAACAGCCGCACGATCAAATTAGCCTCCCCCTCCTGACGACCTTCCTCAAGTCCCTCCTGAATTATCTCCTGATAGAACAGAGACTTGGTGATGTCCATTTGTTTCAGATCCAGCATTTGCATAATGACCTCCTTGGTTAAGTCAGGGAACTTATTGGCCAGTATAGTCTCGATTAAACTTAGTCGCCGTTGAAACTCATTGTCAGTCGGTGCTGATCTTAATAACCCCTTGCTCAGTTCCAGGGTTTTATTTTTGTCCGCAACCAAAAGTTTTGATTTCTCCCCATGCCTAAAGGCAGGGGATTCTTAAATAGTCCAGAGACGGACTTTTAAAGGCGCAATCAAAGCACCCCTACTGACTCCATCGAGATTGAGACTCAATTTTGCCGCTACTTTTCTAAGAATGTTGGCTGCACCATTACAGTCGGCATTGATTTTAAAACCATCTTTAGACCGATACAGACCACGTTTAACACGCCTCCCAGATTCTTTCCACCCTTCGGGTTTTTCACCGAAAGTAGGTAGTTCATCAAGATCGAGAAAACTTGCCCTGGATGTGTACGACTCTTCGGTTTCAATAAAACGAATCCCATACTGTTCACACAATTGAGAGATTCGCTCTTTTAATTTGGCAGTGGGGATTTGAACAAACTTTTGGTTGGTCTTAGTGCCAAGATTGATGTTTTGCTTTTGCTCTTTATTTCAGCCAAATACCACCGTACCAATTCGATGTTGGAGGCAATGGCTTAAGACAATTCGTGCCGCTTTGTTTACTGCATCTCGCATTTGCCGGTTACGTTTTTCAGTGATTCTAGCTAATTGTTTTGACCAAAAACCTTGGAGTTGCTCTTCTTTAAGAATGGATACTCTTTTGTTGTACCACTGGTTAAGGGATTTTAAGTGTAGTCCATCAACAGAAAAAGATGTCCCGACATTGCTAACCCCAGTGAGCCAATTGTTTAATCCAGGGTCAATTCCTAATACATTGTTTGGATTAACATCAGATTTAACTGGCTCAGTTTTATAGACCAGTTCAAGATAGAAAGCACCATTCCTGGGCAGGATGTGATACTCCCTAATCTTTTTGTAGTCAAGGTTTGATGGCATAGGCAGATAGAAACAATCAACATTAAACCAGGCGTTAACTTGCTTGCCTAATGGAAATCGCAATCCTGCATCTTTTAGCTTGACGGATTGCTTTGGATAGGTGACAAGATTTAACCCTGGCTTTCTGTAGTTTGGCAACTTTGGCTTTTGAGTTACAGTCCCTTTTTTAATCCCCTTTAACAACCCAATGAATGATTTAAAAGACTCTGCAACCGTTGTTAAACACTGCTGAGCAACCTGAGAATACATAGCCCGATAGTGGACGTTAGAAGACATTTCCCGGTGCAAATCAAACCTGCTAGGGATTTTATTTTCTTTGAAGTAAAGCTGTCTTGCATAGTATGTTCCGCAGTTATGCAATTTGTTTGACTCCCCGCAGACAAACTCAAGAATCGCCCTAAGTTCTGGCGATGGATCAATTAAAACTTGCTGGCATCCAAACATCATTTTACCTCCTTGCATTATTATGCACGCAGAACCTAAATAATTGCCAATGAAATTTAAAACAAATCGAAATGTCGTCTATAACTGTCAGTATCACGTTGTTTGGTGTGTCAAATATCGCAAAAAGTTATTGACGGGAGACATCGAAACTCGACTAAAGGAGATCCTTCTTGATGTTGCCACTGAAATAGAAACTGAAATTGTTGAGATGGAAACCGACAAAGACCACATTCATCTATTGATTAGCTGTGATCCCCAGTTCGGCATTCACAAAGTTGTCAAACGAATGAAGGGACGTAGCTCTAGGTTATTGCGGTCTGAGTTTGGGATCTTGAGATCCAGACTGTCAAGTTTATGGACAAACTCTTATTTTGTTTCTACCGTTGGAGGTGCATCCCTAGAAGTCATCAAGCAATACATTAAAGATCAACAGAAAGTATAATTAATCTATTCTTCAGCTTATATCCCCACAGATAAATCCGGGGGCTTTACGCCGTTTTTTCGGTAAAGGTAAACGAATAGCTGAGCAAAGTAACGTCCATAAAATTGCTCATCCGCCTGCATCTGGGCCTCAGCAAAAATGATGGGCACTAGGGGATCCTCCGACACAGGCATAAACACCCCGTCCAAAGGTATTGTCCTATTGGTCACCTGTTGGGCGGAGCACGGAAAATCATACTTATGTGTTCTATACCGTGGTCATCATAGGGATCACCAACCTTTGTAAAACCAAATTCTGCATAAAACTCGGTAAGATGAGCCTGGGCTGAAATCCGCACATCTAAGTTTGGATACTCCCGCGAGCTTTTCTGGATGCAGGCTGCGACAATCTTCCTGCCAGCGCCCATTCCCCTTATTGCTTTACTTGTGAGCACCCGACCGAAAGATGGTTCCGGGTATCTGGTATTGGGAAAATTCAGTCGTGCGTAGGCCACTAATTGTTGATCATTGGTGCGACCAAACAGGTGCCATGATTGTTTATCCAACCCGTCAGCGTCTAGATATAAACATCCCTGCTCTACCACAAACACTTCCTGCCGTAGGGCAAGCATTTCGTGCATTGCTTCCCCAGAAATATCATTAAAACGCTGCCAAGACCAGTTAATTTCCACGGCGATCGCCTTTTTTCCATATTGGCAATTATTAACCTAATTTTTTTCCCAAAAGCTGTCGCAATACTGGGAAATCTTGAGTTAATTGTCCCCCAACTTGGTGAGCCAGGGGACTTTTTAAACAATTTTTAGGATTGGAGAGCAATTAAGTCGCAGGCGTTTCCACCTGTACTTCATCCAACGGTTGGGGTTGGGTGGGTTGTTGAAAAATGCCCCAGATGGCCTGGCCAACGCCATAGAGTAACACTATTGCCCCCACAGCAAAGATCAAGTCGCCGGGAATCCGCAACCAAACAGTGCCCTGCATCCAACCGGAACCAATTACCTCCGCACTGCGGGCGTACCAAGTGCCATGGTTAATGGATTGCATCAGTTGATAGAAGCCATTGGGAATCAGCCCCGTGACTAGCATGGTTACTAAGCCGCCATTGATCCACCAGAAAGCAAAGTTAAATTTCTTTTCATTCCAGAATTGGTCGGGGGTAATTTCCCGCAGGGCAAACAGCATCAAGGCGATCGCCAGGGAACCATAAACGCCAAAGAGGGCAGAATGGGCATGGATGGGGGTGGTGTTAATGCCCTGGGAATAGTAGAGGACAATCGGGGGATTGATCAGGAAACCAAAAACCCCTGCCCCCACTAGGTTCCAGACACAGGTGGTAATGAAAAATTTCAGCGGCATACGGTAAAAACCTTGGGCTTCCTGGGAGAGTTTGAGGGATTTGACCACTTCAAAACCAATTAGGGTCAAAGGAACCACTTCCAGAGCGGAAGCCACCGCTCCCATGGCGGCGATAAATACCGGAGTCCCAGCAAAATAGAGATGATGGAGAGTACCAATCACCCCGCTACCCAGGTACAAAATGGTGGTCAAATAGGTTGCGCGCAGGGCCGCAGAGCGTTTCAAGAAACCTAATTCACTACATAGATAGGCGATCGCCACCGTGGCAAACACTTCAAAAAAGCCTTCCACCCAGAGATGAACCACCCACCAACGCCAATACTCCGCCACACTGATGGGGGTATGGTTGGTGTACATTAACCCGGACGCATAGAACAGGGGAATGGTGATGGCACTGTAGAGGAAAAAGTGATTCAGGCCGGTTTTGTTACCCTCCGCTTTCAGGGCTGGCTTCAGGGCCCGGAACATCAACCAGAGCCAGAAAACCATGCCGCCGATGAGCAGTAATTGCCAGAGCCGACCCAATTCCACATATTCATAGCCTTGGTGACCGAACCAAAAACTCTGATCGTTGCCCAGGTAACCTTGGATACCGAACCAGGCCCCGACGAGGGAACCAACGACGACGAGGGTTAAAGCTGCTAAAAGTATGCCATTGCCGATCGCCTGGCCCTTGGGTTCATGTTTGCCAAAGCGGGGGGCAAAATATAATCCCGCCGCTAACCAACAGGTGGCGATCCAAAATACTGCCAATTGTAAATGCCAGGTGCGGGAAGCGGCATAGGGTAAATATTGCTGGAGGGGAATGCCGTAAAATCCTTCCCCTTCCACAGCGTAATGGGCTGTCACCATTCCCATTAATAGCTGGACTCCAAATAAAGCCATGGCCACCCCAAAAAACAGAGTGGTTATCCTTTGGCTCGGAGTGGCTAGACGAAGGGCTGGTCGTTCTGCCACTGCCTGCACTTCTTCCGCATCTTCCTGGGTTAAATACACAAATAGGAACAAGGCGATCGCCGCAATCAGGACAATCACCGACACAATGGACCAGACAATAAATTGACCAGGGGCTTGGTTGCCAATCAGATCATCGTGGGGCCAGTTGGCTGTATAGGACAGGGGAGAATTGGGACGATTAGCCGCCGCCGTCCAAGCAGTCCAGGCAAAAAAGGCCGTCACGTCATGGCGATCGCCAGCTTCCGGGAACCAATCCCTCGGAATGGAATGAATAGCTGAGCCGTTCAGCAAAATAGCTTGATAATCATCAAAAACCTGAGCTAAACCCTGGGTTTGGGCATTGGTTAAGCTTAAAATCCCCGTTTCTGGGTCATAACGGTTAGGTTTAAACTCCTGTTTCACTTCTGCCTGGAGTTGGGCCTGTGCCACTGGTGGCAATGCTTCCAAATCCGTTTGGCTAAAATCCGCATCGCCATCGTAGAGCACTCCTGCTGTGGCCAATCCCCAACGGTGCAACACATCCGCTGTCCAATCGGGAGCGAGGTAACTACCATGGCCCCAGATACTGCCAATATGTTGGCCACCCCGGGCAAGGTAAGTTGCTTGGCCCCGTTCCACTTCCGCTTGGGTCATTATGATCTCCTGTTGGGGGGAAATCACCGTGGCAGGAATGGGGGGGACATTTTTGTAGATGGCGGCCCCGGCTCCCAGGAGCACAGAAAACGTAACCACGCAAACCAACACCAACCAGGCAGGTAACCCAAAGGGCTTGGCCCTGGCCGGTGTGGCGATCGGGAGATCAAAGACTGAATTTGCCATATACGAAAAACAAAAAAATGGCGAATAATTTAACAATTCTTTAGAAACAAATTTCTACTTATTTGGTAGATTCATTTCTGTTTTAATTGCTTTTACTTTAGATGAGTTACCCTTATTTTTTCCTTGACTTAAGTCAAAAATAACCTTGAGAAAATCTAAAGTTTTCCGAGGCCAGAAGCTGATACTTACGACTTCTAACCCTAGGTCTGGAGCAGGACAGAAGCAACTTAGAAGAGGCATTAACACAGGTAACGCCAACGGTTTCCCAAAACTCATTTAACTAAAATCAGCCACGGCCAAGAAAATTTGCATTATCTGTTACCCTAGGCAATAGTACTATCAGGTGTGATGAATGTTATGGTCACGACAAAAACCAGAATAACTATTAAAAGTCGTTAAGTTAAATCCCCAAACTCCATGACTGTTGCCCCGGAACTGGCTCTTTGGCTCGGTAAAACTCTGATGTTTCAGAATATTGATTCCCATCACCTGGAAATGATCGCGGCGATCGCCCAGGTCAAAAGCTATGGTAAGGGGGATCTGCTTTTCAAAGAGGGAGATAAACCGAAAGGATTTTTCATTGTCCGATCGGGACGGGTCAAGATTTACAAAATTGCGCCGGGGGGTAAGGAGCAAATCTTGAGAATTTTTCATCGGGGAGAACATTTTGCCGAAATAGCAGTGTTTGATAATCTGCCTTTTCCGGCTTCGGCGGCCACCTTGGAGCAAGCGGAGATGATTTTTTTCCCCCGTTCTCCTTTTTTAGAAATGTTGGTCCAACATCCCGCCCTGGCCCTGAATATGTTGTCCAGCCTATCCCGCCATCTACGCCATTTAACTGCTGTAATCGAAGAATTGTCCTTCAAAGATGTGCCCCAACGGTTAGCCAGTTATCTGCTCCGGTTAGGGGGAGTGGACGGTGGAACGGTGGAGGTGTTGTCTCCATGGGTGACCTTGGATTTACCCAAAAGCCAACTAGCCGCCCAGCTAGGAACCATTCCCGCCACCCTTTCTAGGGCTTTTTACCAATTAAAAAATGAAGATTTAATCGCCGTCAAGGGAGCCAAGATCCAATTATTAGACTGCGATCGCCTTCGGGCTTTGGCCAAACAGGGAGATGGAATGAAAAGTTAAAGCCAACAATTCCTACTTGCGGTACATGGGTTATGAATAGATGTAACTATCCTAATCCGCCTAGCCGTATTCCTGCTCCAATAATGACGAATAGGGTCGCTAATAGGGTTATTCCAATGATGTGGAAAGCTAGGCCACTGAGATTTTCCTTACTAAGATTAGGAATGATAAAAAAGCGGGCATGGACCGCCAAAGCCACTGTCCCCAGCAATAATAAAAGTTTAATGCCAATGTAAATTGACAAGTAAGAATCAAAGGCGAAGAAATTTGCCAAGCCGGGAAAATAAATCCAAGTTAATCCTAAACCAGTAATAACTTGCAGTAACAATGCTCCCACGCCAAATCCTTCAAAATGTTCCTCAAATTGATGGATGCGATCGGGGTCACGGTGCTTTAAGGCCCCCGGCAACACTGTAGCCGCTAAAACAAGATGACCGCCCGTCCAGACGGTGGCTCCCAGGGTATGCAAAATAACAAGAATCTTAAATAACATAGGAGATCTATAAAATCTTTTTCAGTAAACCATGGGACAATGCTGGATGCATAGTGCGTGGACGTGTTGGCCCATATCCTGCCCAACGGACAGGATGAGGATCAAATAAGGTAAAGGATTTTCGCCCTTCCATTTTTAAGCCTGAAGCTCGGTAATTTTTCGGTAATTAAATAAGCTTTTTAATCTAAAGAAATCCAATGACCATTTAGCTTTTGTACTATCGCCGTCGCTTCTTCATAACTTTTGGCGATCGCCCAGGTATGATGAGTTTTGCCATTACTTTCCCGCAGATAAATCTGATTGGGTAACAGGGGATGGTCAGCGGTAGTACGTAGATAATCTTTGTTAAATTTGCTATGGGATTGGGAATAGATAGATGTGTCCCAGGGCACTCCACGGTCCCAGCCCGGCACCACCAAAGGATTAGCTCCCAATAAAATTTGGCATGGCACTAGCGTGGGGCCTTTATAAATGGCATAGGCGATCGGCATACAGGTATTAATTGCTAAGGTGACTAATTCGCCATATTTTTGCATTAATGATTGCTGCCAATATTGGGTAATTAAGGTGAAATCTAGCCCCGCACTTCCCCTAGTATCTAAGAGTTTATTGAACTTTTCATATTCCGTTCGCACAGTGGTGATTTCCCGTTGCCAAGCATATTCCAATGGACTTTGACCAAAAACTATCTTGCCTGCTTTGAGTAATTTCCATTTTTCACCAATTTTTAAAACGTCCAATTTTGCCGGTGCTTGTAGAGTAAATTGATAATTCTCCCCTGGGTTTTCATTAGTTGCTTTAAATAGTTTGGCGAAGCTAGCCAGGGAACTAAAATGGCTAAAGGATTCGGGACGAGGAAATAGATAAAATCCTTGGTTTTTGAGTTGCATTACCCAAAAGTTACCAACATTATTTTTTTCTAGAACATCTTCTTGGTCAATTAACAGAGAAACCCGCTGACAATAAACTTCTAATATTTGGGGAGTTTCGTGATAAATGTCAATAATTTTACTGATGGGTAAATCTAATAGAGGAGGGGGTTGTTCAACTATTAAATGGGGATAGGCATCGGCGGGAAAGGCAGTGGGTCGGCTAACTACAGTCTCAATTTGACTGATTTTTTGTTTAAGGACTTCTATTTCTTTGATTAAGTCAGCATTACTCTGGGTCTGAACTTCATTATTTTTTTGTGCTTGAAAAAATCGTAGGGCCGCAAACTCCTGTTGTAACTTAAGTTGATTTTTTTCCAACTGAATCAGCTTAGCTTGATTTAATTTATCCGGTTGATTGCCAGCCATGTTGTTTAATTTATCTCTTACTGTTAATGATTTTAATTAAACACGCCTTTTTCGACTATTTGCCAACGGCGATCGCCGACTAGGAGAAGTTTAGCGGGCTTGACTAGGTTAGGGTTTTGTAAATTGCTATAGCTGTCAAAAAAGGAACTGTTAGTCAGTAGTCTTTGCCAGCGGCTGAGCATTAGATTCGGAATTAACCAAATTTCTTCCCCAATGGTAAAGGCCAAATAGGAAGCTTGGCTCCTTTCTCCTTCTTCAAATTCCTGGCGATCGCCAATGCCCAAATTCCCTACTTTGCCATGGATAACGCTTTCTGTGGGCTTAAGATATTGAAAGCGGGAAGGATCATCAAAAAAATCTTTATTGCCCTGGTTAAAATTAGTGATGCAATATTCTAAACTTAACCCGAAAGATTGGGTCAATTCTTCAATATTTTCCTTATCAGTATTTATATTGCTCTTTTTTACGGTAGAATCATTTAACAAAAAGTGCTCATAGATGTCTGCTTTGATAATTGAATCTAACATATTTTCTTCAATTTCATCTGGCAAAACAATGTCAGTATAGGTGACATTAATAACTTTGCGTTTTGCAGAGCCATTAGTCCTCGAAGCAGTAATTTTATTTAAAGTTTCGCTTCCTATTTTTTTGAGAAATTTATTTTGACTAGGCTTAGTCGAAAAAGTATTTAATAAGTCAACTGCCAGTTTGCCGATGACGATACTCAAACCAATGGCACCAGCAATAAATAAATAAACTATAATTAGCAAGTCTTCATTGTTATGAGAGTTAGTTTCAGTAGTGGCTTCTGCTCTACTTGAATCTACTGTAGGACTTGGCTCTGGCGTAATATTTGGGCTAGTAGATTGTATTATAAATTCATCTTGATTGGAAGGAATATCAGTCCGTTGAGTATCATTGGGTTGAAAGGCAATCCACCCTCTTTCGTCTACGGAAAAAGTAATGATTTCATACCAACAAAAATCATCATAATACTTGGCATAAATGTCAGATAAAGAAAATCTTCTACCAGCGGGAATTTCTGCAATAATTTCACCATTAATATTGGGAATATCGTAAACGTCCAAATTAAAATCAGAAAATGACATCTGATAATCTCTCATCGCTGGACAAGGATTATTTTGCTGAGCATAAACTGGACTAATACTCCGAATTATTACAACAATAAAAACAATTGCAAAATTTCTCAGTCTATTCATAAATTCATTTATTTGTCGCCAAAACTCCCTTTTGAAGTTAGCTTCCAATGATTTTCTTTAATTAACTCTAAATGAGCAGGAGACTTGAGTTCAAATCTATCTGATACGGCATTCATTTCAAATATTCTACTATCATTATTTAGTTTAATTAATCTTGATATTTTCGGCATGGTAGCATTGGGAATTAAGTAGAACTGATTATTGAATTGAAAAATAAGGTAAATAGCATTGGCTTTATCTGAAATTGACTTAAACTCTATAATTGGTTCCCCATCAATAGCTCGTCTATTGTCTTTAGATTCTTCTGTTAGCTCAACAGGAATAAAGTTAGGATGATTGAAATAATCGACATTCAGTTGTGCGTACTGCTCAAGAATAATTTTTACTTGATCAATTTGTTCTTTTTGTTGCTCTATTTCCCCTACTTGAAGTTCATTTACATTAAAGCTTTTTGGCCGATTATCGTGGTATCGATTGACTGAATTTAAATAATTTAACTGACTGCTCAGGTCGGCTACCTTTGTGTGTAAAGTAATATTTTTTTCTTTATATTTTTGAATTTGATTACTTAATACATTTAGTTGTTGTTGCAATTGATTAATATCGGAAGTATTCAAAAGTATTTTTTTTCCTTGTGTTTCTACGGTTTCACTGATTTTTTTGACTTTTCTGAAGTCTGATGAAAGTCCACGCATTTTTTTGTTATTTAAAATACTAATAGCAATACTAACCATTGAAAATATAAAGGCAAGTATTGAAGCAGTAATGGAGATTGATATCCATGACTGTTCTGATATAAATTTAAAAATTTCCATGAGTTTGATTTTTTACCTAATTTAAATTCTATGAGACTATCAATTATATTTAAGATTTAGACCACTTATCCGCAATTAAATCAATAAAACATTTAAGTACAATTAAAAAAGTTGGCTCTCCTTCAAATTCAGATACTGGGCCATGTTTCCGAAGACAAGCTTTCTTAACACGAGATTTCAAAATTACTTGATCTTCATTGCTCAACTGATAAAGTCCAGATCCATCAAAATTTCTCAATATATCAACTTCATTTATTCCTGATTCTTTGACTGTCTGATTAAAATTTTTAATATAATTTTCTAATTGGGAAAAAGACGCAATTTCAAACTGATTTATTTCTTCCCACTCATCATCAGTTTGTAATAAATCTTCAGATCCATAATCCTTACCATTGATTGTGCAAGACTCCCCTAGAAAAGGATAAGCTTTCTGGTTAGTTGCAATGCCCTGAAGCTTTTCTCCATCTTCTGGAACAACTAACCCTCCACACACTTCTTCTTTGGGATATTCAGATAGTGTAGAAACCTCTGGATTGTATGATAGCCCAGATGCTTTTGTTAAAAGTCCTTGAAAAAGAATATTTACTTCCGATGATTCTGAAAATTCACCTGTTGGAGTTAGCCAATGTAGAAATCGAGAACCATTGCCACCAAAGAGAAAAGTAGTTGCTATTCCATCCGTGAAATGCTTATTTTGTTCGTGTAGTATTCTTTGGATTAGTCCAACATAGTGAACTAGACCTCCGACAGCAAAACTAATTAGCGTTCTGAATTCACGATTTCTCCGCTTGTCGCAGTTGATAGCATAACCTTCCGATAAAATTCTTTCTGCATTACTTCTCATATAAGTATCAAGGGCAGAATCAAAGTTATTACCACTTAGTACTTTCGCAACATTACGAGCAGCTTCTGGCGGCAAACCAAAAATTTCATCAGTAAAATTAAGATTGCTTTCTAAAATGCGGTGAAAGATATTTCTTCCAGCAAATGGCACCGAAACTTGATGTATTAAATTGTTATCTTGCCAAATTGAAATATCTGATGTGCCGCCTCCAATATCAATACAAGTTGTGTTAATGAGATTCTTTTTGAGAATATCGGCAAAAAATTGTGCAAAAGCAATGCTTTCAGTTCTTAGTCCTCTGTCATCTATGATGTGATTTTGTCCACTGATTAAATTCAACTGGTCTAGTACACGCTTCCAAGTAATCTGGTAACGATTGAGATCCATCGTGGAAAAAGCAGATGGATAAGAAATGGACCATTTTACTTCTCGAACTTCTTGCCATGCCGCTTGGGCAGCAATCATGCGTGCCAGTTGTGATAAAAATGGACGCTGATGCTGTACTTTTTCCCATTTAATGTTTGTTTTAATGAATTCTTGATTAAGTTCATACTTATCGAGTCGAGGAAAATATATTCGACCATCTACCACAAGCTCTGGTATGTTTCCATCTATTTCTTGCCATCCTCTGGTGGTTAGCATTGCCAGCATAGGCGGATTATTACCTTCCGGTAAAAGCAGATCAGGAATGAAGAACTCTCGGTAAATTATTGTTTGAATATCCTCCAAGCTGTGGGTAATTTTCAGCAAATTTGTTTGGAGTTGCAACCTTTCTGGAGTGCCACTGGAGCCTTTCCGCACATACACATTGGTAAATGAGGTACCAAAATCTACTCCCACCGTCCAAGTAGTGGCATTGCCCCCCTGAGCTTTGGGTATCCGCAGAGGAATTAGACCCAACGGTTGGGCATTTTTGTCGATCGCCAGTAGGACATCGGGGTAGCTATCACATTTCCAGTACTGATAACTTTCCTGGCCCGATCGCCGATTTTCCACTTGGGCATTGGGAGTGGGCTGATCAACCCGAAAAGCTAACTCGCCATATTCTTCTGTGGTTTCCACTAGTAGGAAGTATTCTTTCCATAAACCGGGGGGCACATTGGGCCACAGAGCTAGGGTGGGAAAATCCTGCTTAATTTCGTTTTCCGCCTTGAGGGAATATTCCCGAAACATAGTGTAAGCCACAGGACGATCAAATCCTGATATTTGCACCGTGAGCGAAATCCGTACGCCTGGGCCTTCCAGAGTAGAAACGGGATCCAACTCCACCTGTTTTTCCAGATCTTCGCTGGTGAAATATTCCCGCAGAAAAGGCTTAAAGGGTAACAGAATGGTGAGATTATCCAGATTTAGCTTTTGGTCTAACCAGGTGCCCGGTAACAAACCCTTTGTTTTGTGGAAATAAAGATTGTCTTGGAAAATATCCGCTGGGGTAGCAAAGCGAGCATCGGAACGACAGTGAAGATTAGGATCAAAATTGAGCAGAGGGGACGCATCGATGACATTAATCTCCTGAGCCTCTTTGTGTAAAAGCCCCGGCAATTGCACTGGATCAATAACATAAAGTTGCTTACTGGGATTGCGACTGGCTGAAGCAATTACCCTCACGTTAGAAGGAGTTTGCACCCCTTGTGCTGGATAAAGAACTGATAAAGGGGCTGGGGTAAGGGGAATACCAAACGGTAAATTTTTTGTAGTAGGTTGAAAGACATTACTGGTGGTGACCCCCAAATCTTGGATATAGTCGTCAATCACCCCCGAAACCCGTCCCGCCAAATCCTCATTTTGAGGGTTCCGCATCAGATTACCTTTCAAATTTTCCAACCAAGGCAACAACACCTCCTTTTGATTGGGAGCCAAACCATTGCCAATGGGATTAGTGAAAAAGCCATTTCTTATCCACGCAATACGGCGACTTAAATGCTCAGGAAAATAACCCGTGGGGCAAACAATGGTGGCCGGACTAGTCATACCGATCGCCACGCCGTCCAGTTCAAACAAATACAACTCCGCCCAGGGGCCATCGGGGGGCACCATGGCCAACACATTATCCCTATCGTTGGGGCGCAATTTCCACAGACAACGGGCAAATTCCTTGTCTTGATAATCCTTGAGCCGCACCTGGGTGGCCGTGATTTTAAGATTCAAGTTTTCCGCCAGAGCTAGGGCGGTCAATAAACCCCGATACTGCTCAATTAACCAATCGCGACTGGGGTATTGTCGGTTGCGAAAAGCCGAAATTAATTGCAACGGCCGAGACCAAGGACTAGGGATAGAATTTACTTCCCGGTAGGCTCCTGCTTCAAACTCCAAACTATTACCCAAGCGGTTAAACAATCCCACTCCCTCGGCGATCCATTCCCCTGGAGCAGCGCCACCAGCAAAATCTTGATTAGTTTTGGGAAGTAGGGGTTGGTTAGTCATAGTTAGTCAGGCAATTAAAAATAAAGCTGGGGGAAGGGAAAAATAGGGTGCAATTAGCCTAGGTCAAAAAGCTGATTCACAGTTAAATGAACGTAAAGCGGACTAAAGTAAATCAAACAGGGCATGGGCTAAGCCAAAAACGCCTTTATCATAACTTTTGCCCTCATCTGCTAAACGGTTCTTGATTGTGTCCAGGCGATCGCCACTTTGCGCCGCTTGACTTTTCTCCTTATCAATAATTAATTGGTGGAGATGTTCACGGTAACCAGGGCTTTGGTTCAGATCATCCAAATGTTTTAATTGGAAAAGCTGTTCCCCGTTGACATGGGCAGAAGAAACCTGTTGGGCCCATTGTAAAAACTTCCTAGCCCAAGCTGTGAGCAGATCATTTTTGGCCACCTCTTGAGGATCTTCCACCAGGGGTTTATCCCCTTCCCCCGGTCTGAGTGCAAAAAAATGCTGGAACCAAGGAGCACCCTTCGCAAACTTTTTCCCCCCCAACTTCCGGGCCGCTTCCAACTCCAAGGAAAAGTTATAGAACCAAGCGTAGGCAAAGCGCACTCCCCTACTGAGGGCTAATTTAGCGATTTCGTCATCCGGCAAGTCCGTCCAAATCAGACTGTTAACGTCTCCCCGGCTGATGTAGTGGGCCACCGTTCCTCCCAACGGGCGATTAAAGCCATGGTTAGCGGCTAGGGCAGCGTAAAGCTCCACAAAATGGGCTCCATTTTCCTGATTTTTGCCGCCAGTGTGGGAATCGTAGCGAGTTTGGGCATTGTCCCCAATCAAATAAACATTATCAAAACAGCCTTGGGACTGCTCCGTTAGATATTGCAATGCCGCTTGGGTGTTGAGGGCAAAAAAGCGGGTTTCGGCAAACACTGTTTGATCGCCGTCGTCGGGCCGCTCAAAGGCAAAGTACGGTAACAACAAAGATGCGTGAATACGAACTCGAAGATTGTCCTGTTTTAACTGATTACTAATTAATTTAGCCAGGGTAGGAACCCCGGAAGCTCCTGTTCCCCCAAAAATACTGCCAAAGAAATGCACCACCACATCATTGCCCCGACCTACCCCTAAATCCGTGGTTAGATTATTAAATAGCTGTTGCCATCCCCCAGCCTGGGTTTGCCGGAGACTGTCCAGTTCCAAACGACTCATCACCGCCGAACCAATGGGGGGCCGTCCCCGAAATCCAACCCCCAGATCGGCCGTTTGTTCCGCTGGACTGTAAAGGGCATCAAATAATTTTGCTAAGGGAAGAGCACTGGCCCGCAAAGCTTGTTTGTTGAAAACTCCGGCCAGATTGTTGTTATGAACTTGGTCCCCCAGGGGATTCCAGGTGCCGTAGTGGAAAAATTGTCCACTCATTAAGGGGCTTTTCCCTTGGCCAAAAGCTTTTTGGGCATCGTCGGTGGTACGGAAGTTGACCCCAGTTCTTTGAGAGTTGCCGTTAGAGGTATCTGCATCGACCAATAAAATTCTTAGTTCGGAGTTGTCGCCGTACAGCCCCAGGGAATGGAGAAAAATGGCCGCTTCCACGCATTTAGCTCCACTGCCCCCCACACCGATGGCATAAATTTTTTGCATGGCTTAACCTCTAACCTCCATAAATTTTGCGTAATAACATTGACCCCGGTGGCACATAGCGCATGGATTTGGGGGTGGCTATGGCCGTGGGCAGCCAGAAAATTAACAAGACATCGACAATGATGAAGCCCAGTAGCCAGAAAAATGGTTCTAGGTTACGGCTGTCATCAAACCAGCCGTTAAAGAAACTCAGACCCACTAGAGCCAACATGGTCACTACACCGAGGACAATGGCAAAAATCCACCAAAGACCGCCGGTGCTGAGCACGTCTTGGGCCTTGGTGAAGCCACTGCTGAGGGCTTTAGCAATCCAGAATAGGAGTAACAGCGCTCCCAATACATAAACCACGTAAAGGGTGGGAAATAAAATCTCCGAGGCCCATTTGTCCAAGTTACCCCGGGATAAACTCAAAGGCAGTCCACTTCCCCCTAGCAACCATGGCTGTAACCCAAAAATGACAATGGTGGCGATCGCCACTGTGACCACCAGGGCCACTATCTCCGCAATTTTCATAACCCCTATCCTGCCGAACTAATACGTGAAGATTAGCAAAAATTTCGATTAAGCAATTTAATAGTGGCTATAGCCGAGACAAAACTTAACAGCATCTTGATTATTGGCCACCGCCCCCCGTAGTCCCGATACAAAAAGCAGTAAATTTTGGGTTCTGGCCCCGTCCGGGTTACTAATGTCCATATCCCAATCCCGCCACACTGCCTGATCCAATTGGCGATCGCCAAGGGTGACATAAACTAATTTTCCTTCCCCCTGGGGTACCTGATTGCCATCAAAAACAGCGGTTAATAAAAGGCGGGCATCCTCTCCCCCGGGATTTTGAGCAATTTCCGCTTTTTTCACCGACACAAAGGGTTCAGAAACGTTGAAAAGATCCGGGGTGAGATCGCCGCCAGTGAGGGAAACAGTACTTTTAGAGGGAATATTTAACTCCAACGGTGGCAGAGGGCTAGCGGAATTTTCACCACAATTGGTTTGTTCGACCATAAGCCAATCCTTTTCCTGGTCTTGGTTTGGCCTCTGACGGTCTATGGAACCAATGTCAATGACACATGGTTGGATAGCACCTTTTAAAGAACTGTTGTCCAGAGTGACCGTATCTGCTTGGCCAAGCTCAAAGGCAGAAGCCCGAAACGCTTTATTCACATCCAGGGGAAGCCGGCGGAATTCCTTCACCAACTCGTCCACCGTGTCCTGGGGACCAGTCATCAAGATGAAAAAGGGTCGGCCTTTTTGGTCCACATCTTGGCCAGCGGTGTCGTACACAAAGGTAGGATAGCTAGCATTGGCAGAATACACATTACCCCGAAACTGACTCCGAACCCCTATAAGTACCGCCTTGTAGTTGGGATTGGCCTTTAATTCTTTGCTAATTAACCCAGAAATTTGACCAACGGCGGCATCGTCAGGCTCCAAGTCGGTGAGCAAAATTTTCAGACTACGGGGAGCGGTGGGATTGTTGCTATCCCCTTCACCATTGTCATTTTCTGGGGCTGGATTGGCTCCGTCAGTGGCATGGGCTTCCAACTCATAAAGTTGCCCTAAGGTACTAGAAACACAGGGATATTCAGCTATGGGTTGATCCCGACGACAATAAAAGGGTGCTTTACTAGCGGCCAGAAATTGGGTTGCTGAAATGGATTGGGCTTGGTTGATGGTGTCATTGCTTCCCACCCGCCAATAGGAGGTGGGCAAATTTTTGTTTTGCAGCAACGTGTGCAAAGAGGCGATCGCCTGGCCGTAACGACTACCGGGTTGGCTAACAAACCCGACCATGGATTCACTGGCATCTACCCCCACCATTACATCCAAATTTTCAAAGAGCCCTGGGGCATTTTGTTGTTCTGTCTTCTGATCGCCTAATTGCTCCGTCTCCACACAGGGCAACCCCTCCCTTTGACCACAGCCAGCTAATCCTAGAACTAACACCGAGAAGAGAATCCAGCTTTTCACACACAAACCCAGAAAAACAATAATAGAAACAATTCATCAGAGCGGGAGTTCGCCCATCAGCCTAATGCACTGCTTTGCAAAAATCAAGCGCTTGCGGGTCTTCCCCCCGTAACTTCAATTCTAGGCGAGAGTTCCTTGAGTTATTCCCTAAAGCTTTACTAGCTATGGCGCCAATATTAAAGTGACCCCACCCCTTATCCATTGCCATTACACAGGTTCAAACAACTTAAACTGTTTTGTATTGTTACTAACAGATTAAATTTTTACTGACCGGGGACACTCAGAATCTCCCCAAGCTGATAGCCCTGCTAACTCATTAAGCACAGACAGAAAGCACCCGGTTTGAATTGCCTCCAGGATAACCAGATAAAATGGGAACTTAATCACCCTTTTGCCTAAATCTGTGAAAACCCTAGCCTACGCTGACCCTGCTGATCTGTTCGCCTTTCCCTTGGATGACTTCCAACAAGAGGCGATCGCCGCCCTGAACCAAGACCAGTCAGTGGTAGTGTGTGCCCCCACAGGTTCCGGTAAAACGGTGGTGGGAGAATATGCCATCTATCGAGCCATTGCCAGGGGAAAAAGGGTTTTTTATACTACGCCTTTGAAGGCATTATCCAATCAAAAAATTCGGGATTTCCAGGAAAAATTAGAGAAGTTAGGCCTAGAAAATGCTGAGCAATTAGTGGGCTTAATTACTGGTGATACGGTGATCAATGCCGATGCCCCGGTGGTGGTAATGACCACGGAAATTTTTAGGAATATGCTCTACGAAACCCCCATTGGGGAAGTAGGCACTTCTTTGGAAGATGTGGAAACAGTGGTGTTTGACGAAGTCCATTACATCAGCGACCGGTGCCGGGGCACCGTGTGGGAAGAGTCAATCATTTACTGTCCCAGCACCATTCAACTGGTGGGTTTGTCCGCCACCATTGGCAACCCGGAACAGTTGACCGAATGGATTAACCAAGTCCGCACTGGGGTTTCCCTGAAAGTATTACGCCAGGGAGAGCAACGTAATGATTCCCCCCCCTGTGTGCTGGTCAATTCCGATTTCCGTCCTGTGCCCCTCACCTTTCACTACAGCACCCGCAAAGGTTTGTTTCCCTTATTGAATGAGAAAAAAACCGGGGTTAATGCCCGCCTATTGCCCAAGGCTGGAAATAAAAATACCCGTTCGGGCAAAAATCGCCGCATGCGCCGGGAGGACTGTCCCTATCCCCTGTTGGTGATGCAACAGCTACAGGAAAGGAATTTATTGCCGGTAATTTATGTAATTTTTAGTCGGCGGGGCTGTGAACAGGCGGCGCAATCCCTGGAAGATTTATCTTTGGTGGAACCGGCGGAGCAGGAAAGTATCCAACTGCAACTACTGGATTTTTTCTTTGGCAAAAATCCCCTACTGCGGCAGAAGTTGGAACGGGATTTGGCCAATGGTTTGCCGGATTTAGTCCAAGCGGTCATTGCCTATTTGGATTATCCCCAGGACAGTGAAGCGGCCCAAAAACTTTTGACTGCGTTGGCGATCGATCCAGAAGGTATGTTCAAACTCTGGGGTTGGATTGCCCAATCTTCTCCCATGACTAGGTTTGAGCAGATTGAACCCCTTTTACGGGGCATTGCGGTCCACCACGCCGGTATTTTGCCAGATATGAAAACCCTGGTGGAAAAGTTATTTGAGCAGGGCTTGATCAAAGTGGTATTTGCCACAGCCACCCTCTCGGCGGGGATTAATATGCCTGCTCGCACTACGGTGATTTCTGCTCTGTCAAAACGCACCAATGAAGGCCATGCCATGCTCAGTCCTTCGGAATTTTTACAAATTGCGGGGCGGGCTGGGCGGCGGGGTATGGATACGGAGGGCCATGTAATTACGGTGCAAACTCCCTTTGAAGGGGCCAATGAGGCATCTTATTTAGCCCTAGCGGAGGCAGAACCGTTAAAAAGTTGGTTTACCCCTTCCTATGGCATGGTACTGAATCTGTTGCAAAAACATGATTTGGAAGAAGTGAAAAGTTTGCTGGAACGGAGCTTTGCCGAATACTTGGCCCAGTTTGCCCTGGAGCCCACTAAGGTGGCGATCGCCGAAACGGTGAAAAAGTTATCCCAATTGGACATCAAGTTAGCGGGTATCGGGGAAAAGGATCTACGCAGTTATGAAAAATTCCGGGGGCGACTGCGGGAAGAACAAAGATTACTGAAAATCCTAGAGCAACAGGCGGAAAAAGATCGTAAGCAACAGTTAAAGGAACAAATCAAAACCCTGATACCGGGTCAGCTTTTATATCTCAAAGGTCGCCATGTCAAAACCCATCAACCCCGTTTAGCGGTCATTGTTGCCCCCCTGGCCCCAGCCCATAATTTGCCCCAATGGTGTTGCCTGGCCAGTGATAACCGTTGGTACCACGTCACCGTGGGGGATATTTACGCAGTACCCGTGGGTAGTTTGTCCCCAGCCCAATGGCAGCATTTAACTCCGCCCCCGGCGGAACTGTTAGCTCCTGGTAAACCGATCAAGGGAGATGAGGAAACGTTGGCGATCGCCGCAGGCCTAGACCCCCAAACCTATCCCTTAGAACCCAGCCCAGAACTGGTAGAACAACAGGCCAGGGTAGACCATGTGGAAAAACTATTGGCAGTACATCCTCTGGCTAGCCAAAAACATCCCGGCAAACTTTTGGAGCAGTTTCACCAACGGCAAGAACTACGTAAAACCCTAAGCAAACGACAACAGGAATACGACCGTCTGCAATCCCGTCAATCCTACTATTGGCAGGAGTTCCTCGACTTGATCGACATTTTGCAGGAAATGGAAGCCCTGGAGGAATATACCCCCACCCTTTTGGGGGAAGTGGCCGCCACCCTGCGGGGAGAAAATGAGCTGTGGTTGGGATTGGCCCTTATTTCTGGTAAATTTAACGATTTGGAGCCGGCACAATTAGCCGCCGCCGCTAGTGCTCTAATTACGGAAACCCCCCGTTCCGATGCTTGGAGTGATTTCAAGCCTTCCCCTGTAGTGTTGGCTGCTCTCCGTCCCAGTAATGATTTGTTTGGCCTATTATTTTGCCTTAAACACCCTCAACCTCCCCTTGCCCTCTGGCAGGCTATGACGGTGACGGATCATTTGCAACGGCTTAATCTCTGGGATCTACGACGTAAATTGATCAAAGCTCAAAATCAACGGGCGATCGCCATTCCCCTCTGGTTGGAAGTGGATTTTATCGGTTTAGTGGAACAGTGGGCTTTGGGCATGGAGTGGGAAAATCTTTGTCGTCAAACCAGCTTAGATGAGGGTGATTTAGTCCGACTTTTCCGGCGCACGGTGGATCTGCTTTGGCAAATTCCCCAGGTGCCCCACCTTTCCCCCCGACTAAAACGGAATGCTCGCATTGCGGTGCAACAAATGAAGCGTTTTCCCCTCTAACCAATTGGCGATCGGGAAAACTTTCTCAAAACCGCTGGGAATACATTTTGTGACCAGGCTTGAGCAAAGGGGAATAAACCATCGACAATGGATGGAAGCATATGATTCGCTACGAGACAGGAGAGAACAATGTCCAACAATCCCAGAAGCCAGGTAATTACCCAGGGCACCCAACGGAGTCCCAACCGGGCCATGCTCCGGGCCGTTGGTTTTGGCGATGATGACTTTACGAAACCCATTGTGGGTATTGCCAACGGGTACAGCACCATTACCCCCTGCAACATGGGCATTAATGATCTGGCTCTACGGGCCGAGGCCGGCTTACGGACAGCGGGAGCCATGCCCCAATTGTTTGGCACCATCACCATCAGTGATGGTATTTCCATGGGTACGGAAGGGATGAAATATTCCCTAGTTTCCCGGGAAGTAATTGCTGATTCCATCGAAACAGTCTGCAATGGCCAACGTATGGACGGCGTTTTGGCGATCGGGGGCTGTGACAAAAATATGCCGGGGGCAATGATTGCCATGGCTCGCCTCAATATTCCCTCCATCTTTGTTTACGGTGGCACTATTAAACCCGGCCATTATGCTGGGGAAGATTTAACGGTGGTCAGTGCCTTTGAAGCGGTGGGCCAGTACAGTGCCGGCAAAATTGATGAAGAAACCCTCTACGGCATTGAACGGAATGCTTGTCCTGGGGCTGGTTCCTGTGGGGGGATGTTCACCGCCAACACCATGTCCTCCGCCTTTGAAGCTATGGGGATGAGCTTGCCCTACTCTTCTACCATGGCTGCAGTGGACGGAGAAAAAGCTGATAGCACTGAGGAGTCTGCCAAGGTCTTGGTAGAAGCAATTAAAAAACAGATTCTGCCTAGTCAGATTCTCACCCGCAAAGCGTTTGAAAATGCCATTGCTGTGATCATGGCCGTGGGGGGCTCCACCAATGCTGTGCTCCATCTGCTGGCGATCGCCAACACCATCGGGGTGCCTTTAAGCTTGGACGACTTTGAAACCATCCGCCACAAAGTGCCTGTACTGTGTGACCTCAAACCCTCCGGCAAATACGTCACTACGAATCTCCACGATGCCGGTGGCATTCCCCAGGTAATGAAAATATTGCTGGTCAATGGCATTCTCCACGGTGACGCTTTAACGATCACAGGGAAGACCATTGCTGAAGTTTTAGCCGATATTCCTGACCAGCCCCCTGCCGGCCAGGACGTAATCCATTCCTGGGATAACCCTGTTTATCAAGAAGGTCACCTGGCAGTGCTCAAAGGTAACCTGGCCACCGAAGGCAGTGTAGCCAAAATCAGCGGTGTCAAAAAGCCGGTGATCACCGGTCCCGCTAAAGTATTTGAATCCGAAGAAGATTGCCTAGAAGCGATTCTAGCCGGCAAAATTCAAGCAGGAGATGTGGTGGTAGTACGCCACGAAGGGCCCAAAGGTGGTCCCGGTATGCGGGAAATGCTAGCCCCCACTTCTGCCATCATTGGGGCAGGTTTGGGAGACTCCGTTGGCCTAATCACCGATGGCCGCTTTTCTGGTGGTACCTATGGTTTAGTGGTGGGTCACGTTGCCCCCGAAGCCTATGTGGGAGGGGCGATCGCCTTGGTGCAAGAGGGGGATCAAATCACCATCGATGCGGGCAAGCGGTTACTGCAACTCAACATCAGTGAAGAGGAATTGGCCCAACGGCGGGCCCAATGGACTCCTCCCCAACCCCGTTATCGCACTGGCATTTTGGGTAAATACGCCAAGCTCGTTGCTTCCAGTAGTGTGGGGGCTGTGACGGACTCTGATTTGTTCTAAATCGCCTAAAAAAAGCCAAGGCCGATAATCACTAGATTGCCCCCTGAACTTATCAAATTTAGGGGGCTTCTTAAATTAAACAGTCCGCTACACTTGAAATACGGCTATTTGCTTAAAAACTACTGGAATCATTATTTTCAAAGATTTTTGGCAAACTTGTTAAACGAATCCTAATCCCTAAGTCACTATTTTTACCCATGATTTGTCCAGTGTTTTGCCTGTTATCATTGGGCCAAAGCACTCGTCAATGTTTTTGGCAATTAAATTTAGAGCATGATTATTGACTGTCGTAATGTTACCCCTGGTGAGCCACTAAGTTATTAGCAAATTCAAGGTCTTAAGCTGGTTTCCTTATTTCGGGGAAGAGATGTCGTTTTAGCGTTTGATTTAACTGGAAGCGTGGATTTCGACAACCAAGGTAGAATTCGTTTAAAGCAAATTATTGAAAGTAGTCTTAAAAACGGTGACCATGTTTATGTAATTCCCTTTGCTTCCGATGTAAATCCCCTGAGTGAAAATCAGAATTTATTTTCTAACTATGTCAAATTCCAAGGTCAACCAGAAGACGTAGAAAAAATACTAAACTTATTTCCTAAGGGGGAAACTGGCCTAGAAAATACCGATATTCAAAGAGCCGAATCTTTCGTTTATAGAGGTCTAGCCGAACAAAACCAGTGCAGATTTAATGAGAACCAGCCTATTAAGCCCCAGTCTGCTGTTTGGATTACAGATGCGCCATTATTAACGAAACCAGGAATAAAATCTTCAGTTTGGGTGGAGACTCCCGCTGAAAGTCCTTTTCGGCAAAAAGATTCTTTTGAGAGTCGAGAACGACAACAATGGATTGAGTCTTTACCAATTTCTAAAAATTCTCAAACAATCACCACCCACAATAACAAAACTTATAATTTAACTGTTGTAGATATTCTCCCAACAGTGCAAGAGTTTTGCACACCAGCCCCAGGAGGGCAAAAAATTTGCTCAGTAAATTCTTATATTTTTAATCAACTCTGGTTCCCGGTATTTTTATTTATTTGTAGTGGCGTTAGTCTTGGCATAGTGGCTATTTACTGGTTTAGCTTGCGCCGTCCCTGGAGATTAAGAATTGATATGGGAGAGGAATATGGAAGTGAAGCCCGCCAACTCAAAAACGGGGAGAGGCTATACCTAGGAGGTGATAGGGGTAGACCGAGGCCGATTGAATTACCTGGTGGCGACGAATCAAGAGGCTACTTGGAACGTAAAGGTAATAAATTGATCCTGACGATTACTAGACAAGGAACTTTGTCTTACAATAATAAGACAAGCAATTCATTCCGAATCGATACTACTAACAGGTTTACGATCAAGCTACCTGATTACGAGGATAATAGTCTGAAGTTATCGATCACGGTTAAAAAATAAAAACAAGCTATTGCTCCTTATGGTTGTCACTCCCCTTACCCCTCCACAGATTCGCCCTGTTAAACGCACACTGTGTATTGGCATTGGAGGCACTGGCCGAGATACTCTCATGCGATTAAGGCGTTTTGTTGTAGAACACCATGGGACACTGAAAAATTTGCCAGTGGTAAGCTTTTTGGCGATCGATACCGATGAGGGTTCACTCAACACTACGGGATTTCGTGGGGAGACATATCGAGGTCAGAGACTAACCTTTGACCCAAATGAAAAAGTTCCCATCACCATGAATGCCCAAGAAGTGGGTGAGTTGGTTAAAGAATTTTCCCATGAGTCTTATGGTGAAAGTCCTTTTTCCCATATTGAAGAATGGTTTCCGCCTGCTCTTAAAGATGCAGTTAAGGTGATTTCTGGTGGGGCTAATGGAATTCGTCCCATTGGTCGTCTAGGTTTCTTTCATAATTTTCAAAAAATTAAACAGTCCATTCAAGATGCGGCGAATCGTACAGTCGGTCATGAACAAAGAATGCTAGAGCAAAACTTTAGCGTTCAACCTGGTTTAGACATTTTTGTGGTGGGTTCATTGTGTGGAGGAACAGGAAGTGGAATTTTTCTGGATTTGGCATATACGCTAAGATATTTATTTCAGAATGACACAAGTATACTTAGTTACTTGGTGATAAGTCCAGATATTTACCCCAATGATAGCGCCATGCAAGCAGGTGTTTATGCTGCGCTAAAAGAACTAAACACTATACTAATGATGGGACTATTTTTAAAGCTTGTTATGATAAAAATAATCAAATTTATGTCTCGGAGAATAAGCCCCCATTCGATTATCCTTATCTAGTTTCTAGTCAAACTACTGCGGATCACAAAATTTTAAGAAAAGAGGAATTGTGTAACGTAATCGCTTATAAAATTTATCTAGATGTTGCAAGTGAGTTGCGAACAAAATTAAGGGCAAACCGCAACAATATTGAGCCGAGAATGAGAGAAGTTGACCTTCATCCATTCATGATGTCACAGTACTACATGACTTTTGGTTTATCTTCTATTTATTTCAGTCGAGATCGCTTACTTGACATTACCTTAAATCGTTTACAAGTAAAACTATTAAATTTTTGGCTGATGGGTTATGGACAAGCTCCTGATGCAAAAGATTTATTAGATCGTTTTCTCGGAAAGTTAAATGCTCAGGGACAATCAGACTTTTTTGTTAATCGCATATCGGAACTAGTTCAAGAAAACGGAAAAAATTATTACCAGTACTTGGCTACTTGAAAAAACAAAAATCAAAATAGTAATATAGAAGACGAAAACGAGTTAGAAGAATTAAAACAGTTTTTACCCAATCGCTTCAAGTCTGCATTTCGGGAAGTTCAGCCTGGTTTAACAGACAATATTCGGGGTAAATGGTTAACTTCCATCAAAATTAGTGTTCCCAAGGTACTACAGCAACTGCAGGATAGTTTAGATGCATTTCTTGGCGAATTGCTTGATGCCGATAACACCAATTTTTCACTTTATAATGCCCTGAGTTTTTTAGAGGCTATCAGAACCAAATTAGATCAGTATCAATATGATCTAGAAGATAAGAAACAAGAGATGGGGACGATGAAAGTCCAGGAAGATTTAGAGGAAATTTGGAATGAAGCAGAAGCAGAAATTGATGCAATCAAGCCCAAGGGTTTTATTCCCTGGTCAAAAAAGCGTGATTATCAAACTATTCAGAACATTATTGATAAAGCAGTCACAGAGATAGCTAAATTACTCAAGCACAACTACGAACTATTTGCTTTAGATGAGGCGATTAGAATAGTTGAATCTTTAAAAGAATATGTTTCTCTACGTCTTAATCAGATCACAAATTTAGATACGTTTATAAAGCGTCTACTTCAATATTATCGTCAGCAGGAGAATGAAATAAAAGCAACAAAAGTAGAAGAAATACCAGGGGAAGCAATTTTTCCTGAAGAAGAAATTGATCGTTTAGTTCCCCCAAATTCATCGAGAGATAAACTTGCGAGTAATACAAACGAAGTTGCTAAAGAACTAAATTTTTCATTATTTGAATTAGCGGCAACTAATCATTTTGCTGAAGATTCTATTAAAATTTCAATCAAAAATGTACTGGAACGCAATTTTGTTATTGGAGATGTTGACCAAATGCAGTCTGTAGCGAAAAGATTTATGATTAATTACAGTCCTACTCAGCAAGCCATAGCACTGGAAAACGTAGCAAAAAAATCAGAACCTTTGTTAGATATTTTTAAGAATGATCCCTTATTCTTGGGGGCGGTAGAAAGCTTTACTATAGGCTTTAAAACGTCGGATTCTATAGGGGATGATCCGTTGCGTAAAATATTGACAGATCAATTGGGTATCCCGAATATAGCCATCACTTCAATTCAGGCTGATAACGAGATTTTGTTTGTTAAAGAATATGGTGGATTTCCGTTAAGGCTTATTAATCACCTTAGGCAATTGAAAAGAGTTTATGATAATCAAAAACCTTTCGGAAAACTACATAATCACGGCTATGTACAGTTTGATGACATTATTCCTGCAGAAGCTCGTATCATAGAAAATTTAGAATATATTTTGTATCCTTGTTTAGCACTTAATATTCTTTCTGAAAATTCCCAAAATTCTGAATATTATGAATTCTCTTGCTATGATTCACTGCGAAATGAGTATTATATAGCAGAACTCAGTAAAGATTGGCGTATTGCCTTAGAGCAATTGGTTGAGCGACCAGATATGAGTGAAATTCTTACGCAATCATTAAGAGATGAAGAAAATAAAATCATATCGAATCCAAGCCTTTGGCAATCAAAGTATAGATCTCACATTAATGCTTTCATTAATTGTGTTGATAATTTAAAAGAAGGAGATCGTAATTTTATCCTTAAAACTAAGGTTATAGGTCAAAGAGCTACAGTTAATAATTCCGCTAAGGAAGGCGTCATTCCCCGCTATATTAAGGGCTTAGAAACCAAGATTAAAGCCAGTCAAATAGCTTTATCTCCTTCTATTGACATCAATCAAAAGAATCTTTCTATTTCTTCTGATCCTAGCTTAGATTAGAATTCATCAAGATTTTTAGTATTGTTTTAGTTCACCAAAATCAGAATAACGGAGCAAACTTCATTGTACTTTCTGCTGTTTTTTATTACATTTTTTGTTCTCACTCCAACATTAGCAAGTATTTGTATACGCTACACTGTATATGGTTTTCTGGAACAAGAAATCAATCAAACTACAGGGTTTATCAGGAATAATTCCAGGGCCATTTATAAAACTAATACTATCGGGAAAGCAAGTGAATATTATCTACAAGCTAGCAAAACATTGGAAAATGTAAACACTCCAGCTTTACTAGAAAAAATCTACCAAGAACTAAGTTTTTCATTTTTTGGTAGACAACGCAAGATTGAACAGTGGGATTCTTTTTGTAAAATTTTGCCTAATCTACTCATTTCATTTGGATTGTTGGGAACATTTTTAGGAATTACATTAAACCTAGCAAATATTAGTGAAGTTCTTAATAGCTATGAAACTGATAATCTAGTTAATATAGATCAACTAAAAAGTTCACTACGAAGCATGGTAATTGCTTTTGTCAGCAGTCTCACGGCATTACTCTGTAGTTCAATTTTAATAATTGTAAACTTTTCAAAAAACACTAGTGTTCTTAAAAAACGGCTATTTTCTACAATAGAAGATTATCTGGATAATGTCTATCAGTCTCAAATTGATGGTCATACTAGACTAGATAAAGCTGTAGATAGGATGGCAGAAAAACAAGATCAATTTTTGACCAGATTCCATGAAGAAGTGGGGCAGGCACTAACAGATAGAATTGAGCCTATTATAAACAAGATGGCGGAAGAAAATACGAAATCAAGCCAGAACCTGAATCATTTGGCTACAGAATTTATGAAAAGTTCTGGGCGTTTTTATGATTCATCTGAGTCATTAAATATTTTTGCGAACAAAATACAAAATGCAATTCAGCATGACAACTTTATTACCTATGCTACAACGCTAGAAAGTAGCATCAGACAATTCAAGAATGTTTCTGACTCACTAGAATCTAGTAAATTTCCTGAAACTCTTGCAAAGTTTACAAAACTAGTGATCGAAACACAGGAATTATGTGATGAAGTTAAAAAGCTTAATCGATATTCAGCCGGATTACTACAATCAAATCAGTCAAAAATTACGGCAGAAATAGAGTTTTTTGAAGACATTTCAGGACAATTTTCTGATATGTTTAATTTTCTGGGAAAGAATCAAACTGCAATTCAACAATCGTTGTCTCAACTGGAGTTAGGTGTTATAAATTCTTTAAATCAAAATAGTCAAACTAATTTATCTGCGATCACTGAGTTTAACAATAAAACAAACTTAGTGCTTATAAGTATCTCGGAGCAAATTCGAACCTTAAAAAATTCTGTTGATGAGGCAATTGCCAAGCAATCTAATGACGTAAAGTCTTTGGCTGATAATGCTTTAGTAAAAATTCATCAGTATAATCAGTTAATATTTGATTTATTGCAAGAAATACAAGAGTTACAAATTAAGAGTAACGATCATCTAAATTCAACTAATAATCTGGGTATCAATATGGTAGAAGTTCTCAAATTAAATAACCATAATATTTCTTTTTTGATTCAGCAAATTCAAGATAATTCCAATGACTTGAAAATTTTAATTTCCGAACAATTTGCCACTAACCTAAACGCACTTAGTGAACTTCTGGCAAATATTCTTGCGAATAATCAAGAAGTCAAAGAGAAAATAGCAGAGACTTATAATCAAATAAATAGCGGAAATAAGCATAATGCAAGAAATGTAGAATTTACCATAGACAAGCTAGATCAAATCATTAAAAATATTAGTGAAATTGCTAGCCTGATAGAATTTCAGCTTCCTGAACATACTGACAATAGCTTTATTGATCGTTTAAGAGGAACATAGAATGAGAAGAAAAAGTAATTATCATGGAAATGAGCACGATGTTCTTGATGTATTTCCTGCATTTACTGACTTAATGTCTAACGCTTTTATGATTTTAAGCTTTTTTCTTCTTATTGCGTTGATTGAGTCTTATCGTCTAAATTATAATCTAGCTGATGCAATTAAGAAACTTGAATCAGCAGAGCCTATTCTAATTGATGAACAGTCTGGGCAGTTTTCTTTCACATCTAATAGTGCTAGCTTATCACCGGAACTGAGAAAATATTTGCTTGAAAAAAAATACCAGAAATCACCAAAATCATTGAAAATCGTAACATTGATTTTATACAAGTTATTGGATACACTGATAGCCAAGAAATTAATAGAACCGGAAATTTAGATAAAAAATTAGATAAGGTAGCACTTAATCAAGAAAAAGTAGAGTCACTAGTTCCAGGATCTAATGCTGATCTAGGCTTGATGAGGGCTTTAGCAATTGTTCAAGAAATTGAAAAGTCTGGCAAGGTTAAGAATACTCGTTTCCAGGCTTATTCAGCTGCGCAACTATATGATCAAAACGGTAATATTACTGAATTTGATCGCAAAGATGATCCTAAATTAAGACGGATCGAAATTAGATTTATTCCACGCGGGGAGACAACAAGAAATAACTTTAATTAAGCATAGACAATAATCTTATTGATTCATTTCAGTGTTTTAGTCAGTGTGGTCTACTGCCTACCATCCTTCCCCTGGTTAACGCCAAAATAACTTGTGGGTTCTACCCTGGTAGGGAAATGTACAAGTCTGGGAGCTTTTTCCATGGTTACATCCCCCTTTTCCCTTAGTCCCTTTGGTCAAGCTAGATCAACCGTCACTGGCAATCCCCTTGACCCGACAGAACTTAACCAAATGCACGGTTTTTGGCGGGCAGCCAACTACTTGGCAGTGGGCATGATTTATCTGCGGGATAATCCTCTTCTGCGGGAACCTCTCCAACCGGAACAGATCAAGCATCGCCTGTTGGGTCACTGGGGTTCTAGTCCCGGCATTAGTTTTCTCTACACCCATCTCAACCGCATTATCAGGAAATTTGACCAGGATATGCTGTACATGGTGGGGCCTGGCCACGGCGCACCAGGCTTTTTGGGGCCCTGCTACCTAGAAGGGAGCTATTCTCGCTTTTTTGCCGAGTGTAGTGAAGATGAAGCCGGCATGAAGTGTTTTTTCAAGCAATTTTCCTTCCCCGGTGGCATTGGTAGCCACTGCACTCCGGAAACCCCTGGTTCCATCCACGAAGGGGGCGAGTTGGGTTACTGCCTATCCCATGCCTATGGTGCAGCATTTGATAATCCCAATTTAATTGTGGTGGGTTTAGCGGGGGATGGGGAGTCGGAAACAGGCCCCTTGGCTACCTCCTGGCATTCCAATAAGTTTATTAACCCGATTCGGGATGGGGCAGTTTTACCGGTTCTGCATCTCAATGGGTACAAGATTAACAATCCAAGTGTTTTATCTCGCATTAGCCATGAAGAATTAAAGGCTTTATTTGAAGGTTACGGTTATACCCCCTACTTCGTTGAAGGCTCTGACCCGGAATCTATGCATAAAGCCATGGCAGCCACGTTGGATCATTGTGTGAGCGAAATTCATCAAATCCAACAAGAAGCTCGTAGTACGGGCATTGCCGTGCGCCCCCGTTGGCCCATGGTTGTGATGCGGACTCCCAAGGGGTGGACGGGGCCTGACTATGTTGATGGCCATAAGGTAGAAGGTTTTTGGCGATCGCACCAAGTTCCCATGGGGGGCATGCACGAGAATCCAGCCCATTTGCAACAGTTGGAAGCTTGGCTACGGAGTTATAAGCCGGAAGAATTGTTCGACGAGCAAGGTACTTTAAAACCGGAATTTAAGGCGATCGCCCCGGTGGGAGATAAGCGTTTAGGCTCTACTCCCTACGCCAATGGTGGTTTGTTACGGCGGGGTTTGAAAATGCCGGACTTTCGTCAATATGGTATTGATGTGGACCAACCAGGCACCATCGAAGCCCCGAACACTGCACCCCTGGGAGTATTTCTGCGGGATGTGATGGCCAACAACATGACCAATTTCCGCCTGTTTGGCCCCGATGAAAATAGTTCCAATAAACTCCATGCTGTCTACGAGGTTAGCAAAAAATTTTGGATTGCTGAATATCTAGAAGAAGACCAGGATGGGGGGGAATTAAGTCCCGATGGTCGGGTGATGGAAATGTTAAGCGAGCACACCTTAGAAGGTTGGTTAGAGGCCTATCTTTTAACCGGGCGTCACGGCTTTTTCGCCACCTATGAATCCTTTGCCCATGTGATCACTTCCATGGTTAACCAACACGCTAAATGGTTGGATATTTGTCGACACCTCAACTGGCGAGCAGATATTTCCTCGTTAAATATCTTGATGACGTCCACCGTGTGGCGACAGGATCACAACGGGTTTACCCACCAAGATCCCGGTTTTCTCGATGTCATTCTCAATAAAAGCCCCGATGTGGTGCGAATTTATTTACCCCCCGATGTTAATTCTCTGCTTTCCGTAGCGGACCATTGTTTACAGAGCAAAAACTACATCAACATCATCGTTTGCGATAAGCAAGCCCACCTGCAATACCAGGATATGAGTTCAGCTATCCGTAACTGCACTAAAGGGGTGGACATTTGGGAATGGGCCAGTAATGATGCCGGTACGGAACCGGATGTGGTGATGGCAGCGGCGGGGGATATTCCCACCAAAGAGGCCTTGGCGGCCACAGCCATGCTAAGGCAATTTTTTCCTAATCTGAGAATTCGCTTTGTCAGCGTGATTGATTTGCTCAAACTGCAACCGGAATCTGAACATCCCCATGGCTTGAGCGATCGGGATTTCGATTCTCTCTTCACCACCGATAAGCCGATTATTTTTAACTTCCACGCCTATCCCTGGTTAATTCATCGGTTGACCTATCGACGGACTAACCATGGCAATCTCCATGTGCGGGGCTACAAGGAAAAGGGCAACATCAACACCCCCATGGATTTAGCGATTCAAAACCAGATTGACCGTTTCAGCCTCGCCATTGATGTGATCGATCGCCTGCCCCAATTGCGGGTGGCCGGAGCCCACATCAAGGAAATGCTCAAGGATATGCAGATTGACTGCACCAACTACGCCTACGAACACGGCATTGATATGCCAGAAATCGTTAACTGGCGCTGGCCCCTCTAGACCTTAACTAACCCCCCACCGTTCTAGTTTCTGTTCCAAGAGGTTAGCTAGGCCATGGGGGACAACGCTGGTCCAGCAAAATTTTGGCAGAAGCTAGAGCAAAGTTGGGGAGCTTTTCCCGTTAAAGATCGGCAAAGGTTTCCCCTGCCAGTAAGCCAGCATTAATTTTGTTGGTGACCAGTTCCCGGTACATGGCTAGTTCCTGGGATAGTAATTCATACCGGGGCTTGGAGTGGAGTGCCAAGGCCTTAATGTTGGATTCTTCTTCCTTGGTGACCACACCATCGGCCACGGCCTGCTCGATCAGAGCCCGTAAATAGTCTAATTCTTGGGTTTCTTCCCCACTCAATTGCTGGGAATTAGGACGTTCTACTTTCACTGCCCACCTCCTAGTCATCGCCACTGCTTATTCCTTCCAGCTTAACTCAAGATTTTGGCAGGGAAACCCCGAGAATTAACTATGTAGGCCGCTGTTGATATATTCTCTTTCCGCCACCTGTTTTAACCGTCGCAGTTGGGCTTGCATATCCGCACTGGTCCAACGGGCCGCAAACATTTGAAAGCCCCATTGCACAACGGGGTTAGGCACAGTGAACTCGAATCTATTCAGTAAATAGGTACCTTCTTCTAGGGGGCGACATTCCCAACGGTCTTGCCCTTGGAAAAATCCTTTGAATTGCCACACCACTAACCCTGGCGATCGCTCCACCACGACGCTTTTCAGACTGGGTTTGAGCAGGGGAATTTGGATAGTAAAACGACTCCGGCCACCGATCGCCGTGGACCATTGACCGATGGGTTCACAACGCAGGGCCGGGTTGAGCCAAAGGTGCACCAGGTCCAAATCAGTGAAACACTGTTCTACCACTGTGGCACTGGCGTTAATTTCAATGCCTTGCTCAAAAATCACAAAAGTTCAGGAAAAAGCTATTTCAAGGGGGCTGGTTTACCTTTTGGGGATGGTAACAGATTTCCAGGGGTCTTAATTGCTGGGGTCGATGGAAGAAGCTGGAGGGGAGGGATGGCTCTGTGCCATGTTCTGCTAGATTAGCCGAGGTGCGGATCAATCCATTTTTAAAGAATCGTACCCCAAAGAATTTAGGAATTCCCTCGATGCAGTCCCCCCGTGCTCCCCGCTGGAATCTTTCCCATTGGGCCATTGACCATCCCCGTTTTACCATCGGTTTTTGGTTGGCGATCGCCGTGGCGGGGCTATTGGCTTTTAGTTCCCTCAAATATGCCCTCTTTCCGGAAGTGAGCTTTCCGGTGGTGATTGTCCAGAGCAGTGGTGCGGGGTTGGATTTGGCCCAAACGGAGCAGAAGTTAACCATTCCCCTGGAGGAAAAACTAGTTACCATTGCCGATGCGGACGTGCAATCTTCCACCTACCCGGGGCAAACGGTGGCATCGGTGATTTTTTTAATGGGCCAATCCCTGGAACAGGCCACCACGGCGGTGGAACAATCTTTACAGGGAGTAACTCTACCAGCGGGCAGCGAAATTACCGTTGCTCCATACAACTTGAACGAGTCAGTGGCGGTGACCTATGCGGTGGCGTCCGAGACGTTATCCCTGGAGGAAATGGCGGCACCGTTGCGACAAGAATTAATGCCCCAGCTCCAAAACATTGTAGGGGTACTGCGGGTGGATTTACTGGGGGATGCTAACTTTCGATCGCCGGAGGTCAAGGCGTCGGCGCAACAAACCATCAATCCCCCCACCTTAACTCGCCATAATGGCCGGGATGTGTTGGCGGTGCAAGTAGTCAAAACAGCCCAGGCCAATACCCTGGAAGTGGTGGACCGGGTGGAGCAGTTAATTGTGGAGCAAGCCCCAAAATTTCCCCAGTTAAAATTCATTGAAGCAGAAACCACAGCGGGTTATATCAGGGAAGCAACCCAGGCCACCATTGAAGCCCTGTTGGGGGCGATCGTCTTGGCGGTGTTGATTATTTACCCCTTTCTCCGTAGCGGTTGGGCCACCCTAATCTCGGCGATCGCCATTCCCCTTTCCTTGCTGGGCACTTTCATCGTGATGGCGGCGTTGGATTTTAACCTAGAAACCCTGACCCTGTTGGCTCTAGCGTTAATTATTGGCATTGTAGTGGACGATGCCATTGTGGATGTGGAAAACATTGCCCGTCACGTTGAAGCAGGGGAACCTCCCAAACGGGCCGCCAAAATTGGCACTGAGGAAATTGGCCTAACTGTGTCTGCCACCACTTTTTCCATTGTGGTGGTGTTTTTACCCATTGCCCTGTTGGGGGGAACTTTGGGGGAATTTTTCTTCCCCTTTGCGGTCACCGTATCCGCGGCTGTGATCGTTTCCCTGCTGGTGGCCCGTACCCTATCTCCCGTGTTGACAGTGTTGTGGCTACGACCCCAACCCCAACGATCGCCGTCTTGGTTTAGTCGGGGTCTAGATGCCCTCGGCCATTGTTATCAAAGGGTTTTAGCTTGGTCTTTGGGACACCGTTGGTGGATTGTGGCCCTGGCCCTAGTCAGTTTAATGGCAGGTTTGGCCATTATTCCCCTCATTCCCCAGGGGTTTGTTCCCACCCTGGACCGGGGGGAATTTAACGTTATTTTTCAATCCGCTCCCCCCAAAATTGCTGGGGCTTTGTCTGCTCCCCCCAGGGGTAATAACAACGACACAAGCGCTGGTGGAGCCTTTGGCTGGATTGATCAACTGGCCACCAATCCTGAAGCAGTGCTGTTACGACGGGGAAGACGGGTGGCGGAAGAGTTGGAACCCCCCATTTTGGCCAACCCGGCCGTGACGGAAACGTTCACTGTGGTGGGCATCCAGGGCAATCCCCTCCAGGGCAAAATCTATGTCAAGCTAGACTCGGACCGCGAGGTGACTACCCAAACAGTGCAAACGGAAGTGCGGGAAGCTCTGCCGGAAATTCCCCGGGTAACCACCAGGGTGGAAAATATCCTCTTTGTGCAAACGGGGGACGATACGCCCCTCAAGTTAGCTTTGTTGGGCAACGATTTAGACCTGTTACAAACCACGGGTAAAGCTCTGCAGGAAAAGGTGATGGCTTTGCCCGGTTTAACCCAAATCAGCCTCACTGGGGCCGAACCTGACAGCACAGGGATTTTACGTTTGCGGGGACAGAGAGCCGTCTATCTCAGTGCTTCTTTACTACCTAATTACGCCCTTGGGGATCTCACTCAACAGGTAACGGCGATCGCCGAGGGGTTATTGCCCCCAGGGGTAGAACTGAGTGTGCAGGGGGAATCGGCCCGGGTTGGATCAGTATTTCGAGAATTTGCCCTCGCCTTTTTACTTTCCCTGCTGGGCATGGCGGCCATTTTTCTGGGGCTATTCCGCCGTTTACTGGAACCCATGGTGGTGTTACTTTCCTTACCCCTATCCATTGTCGGGGCCATGGTGGGACTGCTGGTCACCCAGAGTGAATTTGGCATGATTTCCCTGATCGGCCTAATTTTTCTCCTGGGCCTATTGGACAAAAACGCCATTCTCCTGATTGACTATGCTAACCAACTGCGCCATCGGGGTTTATCCCGCCAGGAAGCCCTATTGCAAACCGGCCATATTCGTCTGCGCCCCATTTTGATGACCACCAGTTCCACTATTTTGGGTATGCTCCCCCTAGCTCTGGGATGGGGGGCCGGGGCGGAACTCAGGCAACCCATGGCAATCGCCATCATTGGGGGTCTATTCACTTCCTCCGTACTTAGTCTGGTGGTGGTGCCAGTTTTATATAGTTTGCTCGACGATGTTTGGGGGCAGAAGCCCAGGCCGGAAAAAACCTGATCTAGCTACCCTGGTAATATTTCCCTCGCCTAGCCATTGGTAGATGGGAATGCCAAAATGAAGACAATGTTGTTTTCGGTAAGAATTATTATGTTGCGGGACTTAGTGCAAAAAGCAGTCTATTTAGGGGTTGGCATTGCTTCCTATGCCGCCGAAACAGCCAATAGCAATATCAAAGAATTGGGTAACCATGCCCAGAAGTTAGTGGATACCCTGGTGGAAAGGGGGGAAATGAATGCGGAAGAAGCCCGTCGCTATGTGGATGAATTAATTAGAGAGGCCCAAGGGGAGGCGATCGCCCATGGGGAAGGGGAAAATAAACAGCCCCGGCGCATTGAAATCATCACCGATGAAGAGGAAGCCAACCCCGATCCCCTCGCCCAAAAAACTCCTGCCCAGTCCCAAACGGAGGACGTGGAAGCCCTACGACGACAGGTGGCGGCCCTCCAGGCAGAATTGCAACGTTTGAACCGTCAACCCTAACCTAACCATAGGGGAAACCGTCTACCGCAAGTTGTCAACACTGCAAATAGCAAAAAATAGCAAAACAGTTATGGAAGATTGGGAGAAAAACCTCTGGTTAGCGGTGGAAACCTTGACCACAGCGGTGGAGACTTGGGTGGAAGACGTGGAGAACGCCTTAGGGGAAGCAGCCGAAACCATCGAAGAGGAATTGGGCACCGAACTGCAATGGTTCTGGCAGGAATGGTCCACCTTCTGGGAAGACTTGTCGGACTTTGACGGGGACTTGACCGATCTGGGGGAATTTGGCGATCGCCAGGGCCGGGAAGGACGGAACAATCAAACGGATGATCGAGGCTATTCCTCCATGGTGCCCTGGTCTTCCCTGGACGGGGACTTTGGTCTTAATCCCCATCTGCCGGCCAACGCCAATCATCAACCGGCTTGCCAAGGTTGTCAGCATTACCATGGCTATGTGTACAACGGGCAACTGTTGGTGTGTGCCATGCATCCCTACGGTTGGGAAACGGAACAATGCCCAGACTGGCAAGGCCCCAATCCCAATTAATTGTTTCTGCTAACTTCCAACAACTCTTTTCAACGGCCAAAGCAGGCGATCGCCAAGGGGAACTGCTAAGGTTTTTGGTGGCCGCCCATTAACTCCAGCAATTTTTCCCCTATGTTTGGTTTCCTCAATCTCCATAAACCTCTGCACCTCACTTCCCATGATTGTGTGGCCAAGGTGCGTCGTCTATTAAGGCAAAAACGGGTGGGGCACGGAGGCACCCTAGATCCTTTGGCGGAGGGAGTATTGCCCCTGGCGGTGGGGTCGGCTACCCGTTTACTGCCCTACTTACCTGGGGTAAAGCAATATCAAGCCGTTATTCGTTTTGGGGTACGTACCGACAGCGATGACCTAGCTGGGGATGTATTAGAGAGTAAAAATGTTAGTTATTTAACCCTTGCCGCCGTTGAACAGATTTTACCGACTTTTTTGGGGGAAATTGAGCAAATTCCCCCTCAATACAGCGCTATTCAGGTTAATGGTAAGCGTTTGTATGAATTGGCCAGGGCTGGCATTCCCCAAGCAGTGCCCAGTCGCATGGTGACTATTAATGATTTGAAAATACTCGGTTGGCGATCGGGGAATCAGCCGGAATTAGATTTACAAGTTACCTGTGGGGAAGGAACCTACATTCGAGCCTTAGCCAGGGACCTTGGCGATCGCCTGGGAACAGGGGCAACGTTGGCGGGCTTGGTACGGCAACAGAGTGGGGGCATGGCCCTGGATAATAGCGTTGGTTTAACCGCCCTGGAAAAAATCGTGGCGGAGGAGGAGCATATTCCCCTCATTCCTCCCCAGGAAGCGTTAAGCCATTTACCCACAGTTCAACTGAATAGCGAATTGGAAAAAAGGTGGTTCCACGGCCAAAGATTGCTCTTGCCAGATCTACCCGTGGGAGTGGTACTAATCACATCGGAGCTAGGCCCAGTAAAATGCTTGGGCGTTGCCCTGGTGACTCCAGAAGACCATGGCACGGTGTTACGGCCAAAAGTTGTGCTGAATTAAAAATTAATCTAACTAATCTTGGATTTCATTAACTTTTGAACAAAATTTAGTTAAAAACTTGCAAATTTACTTTTTTAAAGAATCAAATAATTGTTACCCTCATCTTAACTATGGCTAACGAAAAAATTATTGTTTTTGACCTCGATGGAGTATTAATCGACTCCGAAGAAGCTAACTACCAAGCCTTTGCCTATGGCATTGAACAGTTAGGCTTACCTAGGCCCGATCGCCAAACGGTGGTTTCCCTAGTGGGACTGAAAGCTTCCCTCATGCTAGAAAAATTAGGCTGCCCTAGGCAAGAAGTAGAACGTATTTTTAAAGATTTTGTCCAACCTTTTTACATCGAAAATCTCCCCCAACTGGCGGCCCCCATGCCCAACGCGGTAACGGTTTTAACTACTTTAAAGCAACGGGATTACCGCATTCTAGCCTGCACTTCCGGCGATCGCCGTACCCAAACAGCGGCCTTGCAAGGAGTGGGTTTATGGTCAGCCATTGAAACCATGCTAGCGGCGGATGATTCCCAATATGCCAAGCCGGACCCCCATTACCTACAACAATTGCTCGCTCCCTATAATTACCAAACTTTATTGCACGTGGAAGATGCAGAAGTGGGCATTCGCATGGGGCAAGCCTGCGGCGCAGTGAGTATTTTTGCGGAGTACGGCTATGGTTCCCTCCCAACCGATTTGCAGGTGGATTATCGCCTCACCCAACTGGCCGATATTTTGGCGATCGCCCTTTAGAAAGCTACGCTATTCTAAAATTTATTCTCACTGCGGTGAAGACTTGACGATGATCTAATGGCAGGAAATTTTGCTCAAACATAATTACGGTCATCAATTGAAACAAATTCGACGAATATTAGCACTCCATTGCACAATTCTCTGCCAAGGAGCGTTGCTGGCCGTTTCTGTATTTGCCAATGAAGTTTACCCTAGTTATCTCAGCGAAAAGGGCATCGAAAGTGAGTTTTTGCATCAGTCTCCCCACAGTCTAACTGGCCGTAAGATCGCCATTGGCCAGATGGAAATGGGTCGGCCAGTACAATATCTTTGGGATAAGTTGGGCATTTGGCAACCCCCCTATACTTTGGTGGGGGTATTTCATCTCAATCAAATTTCCCCCCGCAATCGTTTTTTTGACGACCATGCCGGTATGGTGGCCCAGGCCATGGTTAGCCGGGATAAACGTTATCCAGGGGTAGCACCGGAAGCTCGACTTTACTCCACCGCCATGGGGCCACTATCAGAAAATTTGCAACCCCAACAATGCTTGGCCGGACAATTTGTTAGTCGCCAAGATGGGAGCAACATCCGGGCAGTCAATTTGAGCTATGGGGAGTCGTTGGAGCGGGACGCTAGGGGGGATGCCCAGTTGGATGGCAATGCTTTATTGACTTTGTGTTTAGACTGGCTGACCCAACAGCAAAATCTACTCTTTGTGGTGGCAGGGAACCAGGGTACAGGGGGCATCGCCATTCCGACGGATAACTACAATGGCATCACCGTCGCCTACACTGTCCAATCTGCCGATCGCCAGGGGCGCTATGACCGCATGGCCTTTACAAATCTGAGTCGGCAACCGGAGGGCATGGGCAAAAGAATAGTGGAACGGGAAATCAATCAGGGGGGACGCCAGGGGGTGAGCTTGGTGGCTCCAGGCAGTGATTTTTATCTGTATGACATGAAGGGCCGAGTGGAATGGGTCAGTGGCAGTAGCTTTGCCTCCCCTCTGGTGACGGGCACCGTTGCTTTATTGCAGGAATTTGGCGATCGCCAGTTATTGGCCAATGCCAACAGTAGCCGCTGGAATTTAGATGCCCGCAGACCCATGGTGATGAAAGCGGTGTTACTCAATTCAGCAGTAAAAATTCGCAATGCCGGTTTGGGCACAAACTACACTCTTTACAGCAGTAAAAAACGGGATTGGCTAGCAACGGAAGCTTACCGAGACCCCGTC
Source organism: Synechocystis sp. CACIAM 05 (assembly GCF_010222815.1). Taxonomy (GTDB): domain Bacteria; phylum Cyanobacteriota; class Cyanobacteriia; order Cyanobacteriales; family Microcystaceae; genus Synechocystis. Next base: position 3,439,522 of record NZ_CP019225.1, read on the forward strand.
CTACCGTTGGATTTGGAAATGGGGGCTGGTCAACTGAACGCCCGTCGAGCCCTAGAACAATTCCAGTCTGGAGCCTATGGGCCTGGGGAAAATGATCTCCCGGCGATCGCCTGGGATTACGGGGCAATTCAACCGGGACAGACCATCAGTTATTCTTTGTCTAAACCTTTAAAGGGAGGAGAATTCGCCAGCGTCACCCTTGTGTGGGAAAGACCTGTGCAATTGTTGGACAGCAATGGCAATCAACAATATGACCTAGGGGAAAGTTTTCAAGGCCAGCCCCTGAGTAATCTAGACCTATTTATCACTGACCAAGACGGGACTACCCCGGTGGTTTGTGCTTCCCAAAGCAAAGTCGATAACGTAGAACATTTTCTCTGCCCCATTGCTAATACGGGAAAATATACTATTCAAGTCAAACATCAGGGCGGTGGAACTGCACCCCGACCAGAAAACTATGCCCTCAGTTGGTGGACTGTCAGCGATTAAGTTGAGTTTTAGCTGTTTAATCCCCCCTAGCCCCCCTTGGAAAGCGAGGAACTGTCACAAAAGTCTCCCTTTTTAGGCCGGAGCTTTAGTCAGGAGATTTGGGGGGATAAATACCTGGCCTTGCGCTTTTTAAACACTTTCTTATCGTTCTTTTATCATTGTGGGTAGGATAAGATAGAGAAGATAGTCTGAAATGCAGAGGTAGTATATGGTTGCCCCACGTGAAGCAAAAGAAACAGTACAATTCATTGACAAATACTGCGAAGGATACAGAGACTT